>NZ_JACJOQ010000001.1:0-2112 GCF_014695635.1 Coleofasciculus sp. FACHB-712
TTGAATCACCAGCGTGATTTCATCAACCACTAAGGCAGCCGGATCGACGGTAGGCCAAGTTTGGGTGTGTACCGAATCGCTGTGACCGATTGTGTGCCACAGTTCTTCAGCAATGTGAGGGGCAAAGGGAGCCATCAAGTGAATCAGAGTTTCTATCCCTTCGGCATATACTGGCGAGTCTTTGCATTTGGCGTCAGCTAAAGCATTGCTCAACTTCATTAACTCGGAAATTGCTGTATTGAATTGATACTCGCCTTCTAAATCTTCCGTAACGGCTTGAATCGCACCGTGAATTGCCCGTCGCAAGTCTTTTTCGCCCTTATTCATCTCCCCGCCTTTGTCAGGGGAGCTAGAGGGACTCTGTGCGACAAATTCTGCCACCAGTCGCCAGACGCGGTTGAGGAAGCGAAATTGTCCTTCAACGTCGGCATCATCCCATTCCAAATCTTTTTCTGGGGGTGCCTTGAACAAGATAAACATCCGCGCTGTATCTGCCCCGTACTTGGCGAGGACTTCCTCTGGATCGATGCCGTTGTACTTCGACTTGGACATCTTTTCATAGAAGACTTGCAACGGTTCGCCCGTTTCTGGGTCTTTTGGATCGGCTGGGTCTACCTGTGCCCCTGGAATGTATTTGTCAGTGACAGGATTTTTGTAAGTAGTGCCCTGCACCATGCCCTGAGTTAGTAGGCGTTGGAAGGGTTCGTCGAAGTTTAAAAGACCGCAGTCTCTCAAAACCTTGGTAAAAAACCGCGAGTATAACAAGTGCAAAATCGCGTGTTCAATCCCGCCCACATACTGGTCTACGGGCATCCAGTCATTGGTTTTTGCGGGATCAAAAACGTGCTGTTCGTTTTTGGCATCGGGATAGCGCAAGAAATACCACGACGAATCAATAAATGTATCCATCGTGTCCGTCTCCCGCTTGGCTGGGGTGCCGCAAGAGGGACAAGGAACATTAACAAAAGCTTCCATCTGAGCCAACGGAGACGCCCCGCGACCCGTGAATTCTACCTCTTCCGGCAATCGAACCGGCAAGTCTTCATCCGGCACCGGCACCGTACCGCAGTTGGGACAGTGAATTGCCGGGATGGGTGCCCCCCAATAGCGTTGCCGCGAAATTAACCAATCCCGCAAGCGATACTGCACCCGCGCTTTCCCCCAACCCTGTGTTTCTGCGTATTGAACAATCGCTGTTTTCGCTTCCGTTGAATCCATCCCATTAAATTGGTCTGAATTCACCACAATTCCTGGTTCGGTATAAGCCTGCTGTAGAGACCCGAAATTTCCCGTCTCTACATCATCCCCTGGCGGCACAATTACAACCTGAATGGGGAGATTCTGCTCCTTAGCAAACCGGAAGTCCCGCGTATCGTGGGCTGGAACACCCATCACTGCGCCAGTTCCGTACTCGTACAACACGTAGTCGGCAATCCAGATGGGAATCTCTTCGCCTGTAAAAGGATTCATCGCCTTCCCGCCAGTCGGAATACCGCGTTTTGGCTTATCCTCTGCGGTGCGTTCCAATTCGCTTTCTTGGGCTACTTCTTGGATAAATACTTCTACCGCCTCTTTTTGATCTGGAGTCGTCACTTTGGCAGTCAAAGGATGTTCTGGCGCTAGCACCACGTAAGTCACGCCATAGACGGTATCGGGACGGGTGGTGAAAACACCGATTTTCTCATCCAACCCGACAATCGGAAATTCTAGGTAAGCGCCAGTGGATTTACCAATCCAGTTCGCCTGCATCAACTTGACTCGATCGGGCCATCCGCTCAATTTGTCCAAATCGTTGAGCAATTGCTCGGCGTAGTCGGTAATTTTCAGGAACCACTGCCGCAACATTTTCCGTTCGACTTTAGCACCGGAACGCCAAGATTTGCCCTCGCTATCGACTTGTTCATTTGCCAGCACCGTCTGGTCGATGGGGTCCCAATTAACGGCGGCTTCTTTTTGGTAAGCCAGTCCGGCTTTTAAAAACTGCAAGAAGATCCACTGAGTCCACTTGTAATAATCGGGAGAACAGGTAGCAACTTCGCGGTTCCAGTCAATTGAAAGCCCTAACTGCTGCAATTGATGCCGCATCTGAGCAATATTTTGATAAGTCCATTT
>NZ_JACJOQ010000010.1:0-2076 GCF_014695635.1 Coleofasciculus sp. FACHB-712
GGGAACACTTGCCCCCAAGGTTTGGTAATCGTTCGCACATCCGCACCATATCGTCCTGCCATATCCACGAGGCGGTTGCCAAAGTACCCGCTAACGCCCACTAGAACCACATCTCCGGGTTCGGTGACGTTGGCAATGGTTGCTTCCATTGCTGCCGTTCCCGTCCCGCTGACTGCAATGGTGAGGGGGTTTTCTGTCTGCCAAACATAGCGCAGCAACATCTGGATTTCGTCCATCAGTGCCAGAAATGCTGGATCGAGGTGCCCCACCGGAGGGGTATTCATCGCCTGAAGGACAGCGGGATGGGCATTGGATGGGCCTGGACCCAGCAGCAAACGAGTCGGAATTTCTAGAGGGGCGAGTTGCAGCCGAGTCGTGTTGTTAATTGAGGAGGTTAGAGTCATGATTGGTTCTAGGCTCGATCAAGCGAGGACTATTTTAGAGTCTAAAGGTTAGCTGAGTGCAAGTAACGCTACTGATATAGCAGTCTTAAATAATTCGTGAAGGCGAGATCCCGAACTTCTTTAAGAAGTCCGGGATCTGAAGGGCTGCCTCACAGCTCAAATAGAATTGCGATAAATCATCTAAGAGACTATTTTTGAAGAAAATCTGAAAGCAGAAACTTAAGGACTTGCTAGTGTTTTTAAAGTAGTCCTAAGGCTTTAAGACTGCGCCGGGTAATTTCAATGCGATTGACGCCATCATTATCATTTCGCATATCCATATTTGTGGCAAAGAAATAAACATTTTTGTTCTGTTCCAGATATCCCACAAACCAGCCATTCCCAGGAGTCGTACTGTCCGTCCAGCCCGTCTTTCCGCGCAGCACATAGTCTGGAGTTTGTTCGCGCACCATAATATCTTTGACCAAATCTAAGCTGCGTTGGGAAAAGGGTAAGTCGTTGCGATAGAGACGTTGCAGGAACTCAATCTCTTGTTTGGGCGTAATTTTTAAAGGGCCATCTAACCAAAATCGATCGATTTGCTCAGATGTCCCAATTTGACGGTTTCCATAGCCGACTTGATTGATAAATTTCTGCATCCGTTCGTGCCCAATTTTCCGAGCCAAAACTTGGTAGAACCAAACCGTTGAGTCTTTAAAACCTTGGCGCAAGTTGGTGTCTCGGTTCCAAGCTGTGATGTTCCGTTGAATGCCGTCCCAGGTTAAAACAGTCACCTCATCTCGAATCACCCCTGTTTCCAATGCCACAAGCGCGTTGAAAATCTTGAAGGTTGAAGCGGGGAAGAATGCCGTTGAGTTTCGAGGCGCGTTATGTTCGTAGAATTGGTTTTTATTTTGGTCATAAACCACAATTGACCCTTCAATGCCCAGTTCTCGGAAAGAACGCCCTAGGTCTATCCCTTGAGTTGTAGTGATTTCCGAAGTTGGTTGAGGTGGCTGAGAGTTCGCAGCAGTGCCGAGGAAACCGCTAATGGTCAATAGCGCCACGAGGCTAGCAATGGCGATCGCGATCGCTAAGGGCACTTGCTTAATTCGATACATCAGGATTTTCCTTACATGATTTTCAAACCAGTCGTAATACAGGAATGGGTTTGGCAATTCCTGAAATCTAGTTAGGTATCTGGGTCTTGCTGGCAGCAAATTCAAGTATTGCGACTGTTCTGGAGATACCAGGTATTGAGCGCCAGTTGATGCACCTCGCGCCAGGGAAGGTTATTTGCCTTCGCTAATTCGGCACAATCTTCGTATTCTGGCTGCACATTTGCGATCGCTTTCAGGTCAGGATGCCCTGTCCAGGCAACCTTGACGCGAACGAAGCCATATTCTGTCTGAACCTGTTGAATTTCTCGCTGCAAAATTGAGCGTTGCTGTGTCTGACGCCGGATGCCGAGTGTCGTCGTTTCTCGGAATAAGATCGCTTCGCAAGCGGATATTTGTTCGGGATGGCAAATAACCGTCAGCAAAATGCCAGGACGAGACTTTTTCATCCCTATCGGTTGAGTGAAGACATCCACCGCACCGGCGTTAAACAGTGCCTCAAACACATAGCCGATGGCTTGGGGACTCAAGTCATCGATTTGGGTTTCCAGCACCGAAATTATTTCTAAAGAGGG
>NZ_JACJOQ010000100.1:0-5634 GCF_014695635.1 Coleofasciculus sp. FACHB-712
AACCGGGGGATGCAGATGAACCAGGGGACGCAGACAACCCCGAATATGCAGATGAACCGGGGAATGCAGACAACTCCTGGGACACAGATGACTCCTGGAACACAGACGACCCCGATGCAGATGAACCGTGGGACGCAGATGAACCAGTAACATTGAACCAGTAACGTCGGGCAATACATCGAGCAATAACTAAAGAGCGATCGCACTCTCAAGAAGGGAAAATGCGATCGCTCTTTGCTATTTTGGGATTGTTGAGTCAATTTTTAGGCGTAATCGCTTGATTAGCCTGATTACCAAGTTATTTTAATCATTAATAATAATCTTCTCGCGCAGGTAAGATGCCTGAATTAAGCAGAAATGGCAGATATTCAATTTGAAGTTCAAGGGCAAGATGCAGTTGCCGCAACAGAAGAATTACTCTCAATTTCAGGAGTTTCCGGGAATTACGAAACCGAGGGCGAAGCTGAAAGAGAAGGAACTTTAGCAACAATTGGTGTAATTGTAGGGATTGTCGGCGGCGCGATCGCGATTGCCGAGCAAATTCGCAAGTGGTATCAGCAATATAAACAGGGTAAATCTGGCAAGAAAATCGACAAGGTGCTGCTGGTATCCCGCAGTGGCAAGCGGTTGTTGTTGGAAAATGCCACAATCGAGCAGATTAAGGAAATTCTAGACGAGTGACGCCGCGCTCATGCAAACGCTCCACCTTGACCTCAAGCGAACTGTAGATAATTATGTGGAGCTGCGTTACTTTTTTGACAATCCCAATGATTATCAACGGCGATCGCTTCCTCTGTCAGAAATCGCAGACCTGATTCAGGGAGCGGAACAAGATTATTATGTTCGCTTGGCGGTGGATTATGCTATCACTGGGCGAAAGCTATATAACTGGTTGGATGGAAGCGATCGCTTTCTGCAACGATTGCTAGATCGGTATCGAGGTGAAGGAATTGTTTTAGCGATCGCAGCGACGGAAAAACTCGCCTATCTGCCTTGGGAAGTGCTGCACGATGGCAACAGTTTTCTCGTTGAGAGACTGCCTGCGGTGGTTCCGGTGCGGTGGGTATCATCGGATGCGGTGAAGAAATTGTCCGTTGAGGTAGAACCGGAAAATCGGGCGCTGCAAGTTTTGTTTATGGCAACCTCTCCGCTGGGAGTGGAACCTGTACTGGATTTTGAGGCAGAGGAAGGGCGAATTCTAGAAGCAACGGCACGGTATCAAATAGACCTGAAAGTGGAAGAAAGCGGCTGTTTGTCGGAGTTGGGCTATTTAGCCGACTATTACGGCAAGGGGTATTTTGACGTTTTACACCTGACGGGTCATGCTAACCTGACCGATGGGCAACCTCGCTTCGTAACAGAGACGGAAACCGGGGAAGCTTACCTTGCCAGTGCTACCGATATCGCCAAAGAGCTGCAATTTCGACTACCTAAGCTTGTTTTCTTATCGGGTTGTCGTACTGGGCAAGGGGGGAAGTCTGGGGCTGTGCCTTCGATGGCAGAAGAGTTGCTAAAGTCGGGTGCTAAAGCAGTTTTGGGTTGGGGTCAGAAGGTTTTAGACACTGAGTCAACGGCAGCCGCCGCAGCGTTGTATCAACAGTTGTCGGCGGGAAAGAAACTAACCGAGGCAGTCGCTTGTACCTACCAGGCATTAATTAAGAATAAAGCGCGAGATTGGCATTTGTTGCGGCTGTACGCATCTGGGACTTTACCAGGGGAGTTAGTCACGCCCTTGAAGACTCCTAGGCGTAAACCAGCACCACCACCAACTGTTACTACTCAGTTTTTAGATCCTGCTGAGAAGATAAAAGTCGCGACTCGTGAAAGTTTTGTGGGTCGTCGCCGTCAGTTACAAAACTGTTTGAGGGCGCTGACTCAGTCGCCTGATGAGGTGGGAGTGTTGATTCATGGCATGGGCGGTTTGGGCAAAAGTACCCTTGCCGCACGACTGTGTGACCGCCTCCCAAATTTGGCGCGAGTGGTCTGGGTAGGGCGCATAGATGAACCCAGTTTGGTGAGTCGTTTGGCGGAAAAGTTAGATGACAAGGAACTGCGGAAGGCGCTACAAGACCCCGATGAGGAACTGAAATTCCGGCTGCGGCGGGTGTTTGGGCAAGATTCCCTGGATTTTTTGCTGGTGCTGGATGACTTTGAAGTAAATCTGGAACCCCGTGATGGTGGGTATGTGCTGCAACCGGAAGCAGCAACTGTTTTGCAGGCATTAGTTTGGGCAATTCGAGAGACTTATGCTTCCCACCGCTTAATCCTTACCTGCCGTTACGATTTTGATTCCACTCAGTTGCAGTATTTCTATAAACAACCGTTGGAGGCACTGCGAGGGGCGGATTTGCAAAAAAAGTGTAGTCGCCTCACTGCCTTTAGTTCTGAATCTCAGGTGGATGAGGCGTTGAAATTGCAAGCCCAAAGGTTGGCGGATGGTAATCCGCGCTTGTTGGAGTGGTTGGATAAAATTCTGCAAGCACCTCACCCCCTAACCCCCTCCCCGCAAGCAGGGAGGGGGAAAAATGAAAGTGTTGATGCGGTTGCGATTCTCAATCGTCTGGAAGCCGATCCGATGGAGTTGCGAGAGCAAGTCTTGGCAGCAGCGCTGCTGGAACAGATGGACGAACCGATGCGGGAGATGTTGTCGCGGGGATTGGTATTCGAGTTACCAGTACCGAGGGAGGGAATAGCCACAGTTTGTGAATCTCTCCCTAATCTCGAACAGCATATTAATCGGGCAGTGGCGTTGGGACTATTGGAAGTTAGCCCTGATTCTTCACTACGAGTACCGCGCATTTTGCCATTAAAGCTGCCGGAAGATGCAGAAGCTTTGCATAAGCAAGCGGCTGAAGTGCTATATCGTCTTTGGCGGGACGAGGCGGAAACGTCAACAGAAGGACAACTGAGAGAAATACATCGCTTAGCCTTTTCAGGGAAAGAAGCACAAATAGCTTCAAAAATGGCAGCATTTCTGACAGGTCATTGGATTAATCAGAGTCGGTTTCGAGAAGCGCAAGATTTGTGCAAATCTACCTTGGCGCTGGATGAAGATTACCGCATCTTGCATCGATTGGCACGGTCTGAGCAAGAACTAGGTGAAATTAATTTAGCACGGGAACACTATCAACAAGCTCTAGATTCTTGCCCAGAAAATGACGAACCAGAAAAAGCCGACATTATTCACAATCTAGGAAATATCTACGCCAATACTGGGGAAGTTGAGCAAGCGATCGCCTATTATCAGCAGTCCTTAGAAATAAAAGAGCGCATTGGTAATCTCCAAGGGAAAGCGGCGACGTTGCACCAACTAGCAGGTATCTACGCCAATACCGGGGAAGTTGAGCAAGCGATCGCTTACTATCAGCAGTCCTTAGAAATAAAAGAGCGCATTGATGATGTCCAAGGGAAAGCGGCGACGTTGCACTGTCTAGCTATTATCTACGCCAATACCGGGGAAGTTGAGCAAGCGATCGCCTATTATCAGCAGTCCTTAGAAATAGAAGAGCGCATTGGTGATGTCCAAGGGAAAGCGGCGACGTTGGCAATGCTGGGGCAACTGTTAGCATTACAGGGAGACTTCAATACATCACTGAATTATTTGCAGCAATCCCTAGAGATATTGCAGCGTCTCAAATCGCCTGATGCTGAGACAGTGAGACAAGCGATCGCCAGAGTGCAAAAGCTAACAAATGCCTTAAGAAATTTTAAGCTAGTCAATCTGGATCTACACCGAGCGATCGCTATTCTTTGCGACTATGCTAAGCGAAAAATAAACGGGTATCGGTAGAGTTGCCATCATCTTCCACGCTGATTATCTCGCCAGAAGATAGTGAAGAACCAAGCGATCGCTCCCAACACTAACAAAAGGGGTGTTAACCAATCGCCCCAACGCACATATAAAGTCTGCGTTTGTCGCCGGTAAATCGTGGCTACGTGTAGCTGGTAAGTATTCATTTTAGATATCCACAAGGTTCTCCCGTGGGGATCTATCACGCCAGAAAATCCAGTATTCGTAGCGCGGACAGCCCAGCGATCGCTTTCAATTGCCCGCATCAAATCTTGAGCGTGATGCTGAGCCATCATCGATGAGGTGTAATGGGCATCGTTAGACGCTGTAAGAATAAATTGCCCACCCGCAGCCGCCTGACGCCGGAACAGTTCAGGAAAGGCGGAATCATAGCAAATACCCACAATGGCGCGTCCAAAGGGTGTATCAAATATTTGATTTGTTTTGCCAGGAATTAAGTGAGCATCGAGAGGAGAAAGTTTGTCAATCAGTTTCCCTAAAACTTTTTCAAAGGGAATAAATTCTCCTAAAGGCACTAGCTTAGTTTTGTCGTAGCGGCTAAAAGTTTCACCAGTACCTGTAATCGTATAAAGACTATTTGTATAATCATTTCCCGCTTCCCCAAAGGTTCCTATCCAAGCAACTACACCTTTATCCAAAATTGCTTCTAAGAAAGAATCTCGAATCCAACTGGGTTCCGTCCATTGGACGGGTAATGCTGTTTCTGGGATTAAAACAGCATCAACTCCTTCGTCAGCTAAAGTTTTGTAGCCACTGGTATAGCCTTCGATGGCGCGACGCCAACCAATCGGATCGAATTTAAGTTTATTGGGAATATTGCCTTGAATAATTCCTACTTTTAATGCGGTTTGGGGAGGTTGAATTAAGGGACGGCTATACAGCCCGAATCCGAGGAGATGTAACCCGATTAATAATCCAGCCGCAATGCTTAAATAACCAGGATGGAGAACGAACCGCCTTAGCGAAGCCATGCGCGTTAGCGCTTTAGGCGAAAAGGATACGAAGGAAGAGGGAGAAGAATTAGTTTCTTCTATTTGTCTTGTGTATTGTTTGCGGTTAATCCATGCTTCGGCAATTAAGCAATTAACCGCTACAATTGCTGCGGTTACTGTGTTAGGACCAGAGATTTGACCAAGGTGTAGAATGGCGAGGTTGTGAGGACTTTGGGTATAAGAAAGGGAAGTCCACCATAGCGATCCGGAACCCCAAAGACTTTCAAGTCCGCACCACAAAGCAACGCCAATCAAAAGACGAAGTAAGGATGAATAAGTTTTGATTTCTGGCTTGCAGAGGAAAGCCATACCAGTTGCCCAAATTGCAACTAATCCGGCTCCCCAAAGGGTGATGAAAGTCCAACAAAAGAATGCGATCGCTAAACTTGCCAGCCAGGGAACCCCTAACCACGTCATCGGGTGAATCCCGGTAATCCAAGATAAAGCGACGCCGTGATAGCCAATCCCCCACGCCAAACCAATTAAAAAGGGAGAATTAAAACTTAAAAATGAAGAGTTTTCTCCTCCTTTTTTAAGCTTCAATTCTCCCTTTTTAACGATTAAAATCCACAAAGGAGTTAAGGCAATCCAAGCCAGAGGCCATGCTTGGATGGGAGCTGTTGTCACCCCCATCAAGATGCCACCTACCAGAGAAATTAAAAACGCAAAATTAAAAATTAAAAGTAGTTTCTTCATTTTTAATTTTGCATTTTTAATTTTTAATTCTCTACTTCTTCCTCATCATCAGTCGAGTCAGTCGAGTCAGTCGAGGGGGGTACTAATGCAACAGCAGCGATCGCATCATCTTCATCCAGGCGTTGCACCCGGACT
>NZ_JACJOQ010000101.1:0-7962 GCF_014695635.1 Coleofasciculus sp. FACHB-712
TTGGATCATCTGTTGGAGCTGAGTCCCTACCAGATGGCTGGCAACGCTAATAACTCCAGCAGCCCCAATGGCTAATAAAGGCAGCGTCAGGGAATCATCCCCAGCGTATATCTGAAACTCCGCGGGGGTAGTGCGTCGAATTTGACTCACTTGGTCTAAGTTGCCACTGGCCTCCTTGATTGCCACAATATTCGGAATCTCTGCTAAACGAGTCACGGTTTCTGGCTGGAGATTCTGTCCGGTGCGACCGGGTATGTTGTAGAGGATCAGGGGCAGGTCTGGGCAGGATTGGGCGACGCGGAGGAAGTGCTGATACAACCCTTCTTGCGGGGGCTTGTTGTAGTAGGGAACAACTTGTAAAGATCCATCTAATCCTAGTTTAGCGGCTTTTTCGGTGGCTGCGATCGCTTCTTTGGTTGAATTTGACCCCGTACCTGCGATTACCTTCGCTTTGCCAGCTACCGCCCGCTGCACTACCTGAAATAACTCGTATTCCTCATCCCAAGTTAGCGTCGGAGATTCCCCCGTCGTGCCGCATACTACTAAGGCATCGCTGCCATTTTGAGCCAAATGAGCCGCCAGTTGCTCTGCAACAGCGTAATTCACACTGCCATCTTCTTTAAACGGCGTCACCATTGCGGTGAGAACGCGCCCAAAATTTACCACACTCTTTGAACTCCTCCCTGTTTTCGTGATTAGTTTTGTGATGGGTTGTTTGTTGGTAGGGGTATACAACGACTGTGCCCCCTACTGTTGTAAATCGCTTAAAAAACTATTTAGAAAAAGCTGGGGTTGTTGGTTTCAGTAGATGCCGTTCTACCAATAATTCGGCAATCTGGATGGCATTAAGAGCCGCTCCCTTGCGAATTTGGTCTCCACTCAGCCACAGTTCTAACCCACAAGGATGAGAAATATCTTGCCGAATCCGACCCACTAACACTTCATCCCGACCGCTGGCTTCAATAGGCATCGGGAAATAATTGGTCTGCCAGTTTTCGACCAACTTAACGCCAGGAGCATTCACTAACACTTCCTTTGCCTTTGCTACCGGGAAGGGTTGCTCAAATTCTAGGTTAATCGCTTCTGAATGGGCGCGGAGTACGGGAACCCGCACGCAGGTTGCTGTCACTCGCAGATCGGGCGCACCGAAAATTTTGCGCGTCTCGTTAAGCATTTTCAGCTCTTCCTCACAATAACCCAGATCGGTCATCGGGGAATTATGGGGAAACAAATTAAACGCTAAGGTGTAGGGAAAAATGCCTGGTTTCGGGTCTTCTCCCCGTAAAATTGCTGAAGTGTGGGTTTTTACTTCTTCCATTGCCCTCGCACCCGCACCGCTTGCCGATTGGTACGTAGCGGCAACAATGCGTTTGACTGGCTGCACTTGATGCAGGGGCCAAACCGCCACTGCCAACAAAATCGTCGTGCAGTTGGGATTGGCAATGATTCCTTGATGAGTTGCTGCTGCTTCTGGATTTACCTCTGGAACCACGAGAGGCACCCCAGGATCGAGTCGAAAGGCGCTGGAGTTATCAATCACCACTGCCCCAGCGTCTACTGCTTTCGATGCCCAAGCTTTAGAAGTAGACCCACCGGCAGAAGCTAGCACGACATCCACATTATCAAACGAGCGATCGCCCACTGCCTCTACAGGCAAATCTTCGCCTAAAAATTGCAAAGTTCGACCGGCGGAACGGGGAGAAGCCAAGAGTTTCAACTCAGCAACCGGAAAGTTACGGGATTCTAGGAGTTCTAGCAACTCCGTACCCACCGCACCCGTTGCTCCCAGAATGGCAACGCGATAGGAATCAGACAAAGATGGTTCCTCCTCTTGAATACATAGTAGGTGTCAAAAGCTTTAATGAGAGTGAGCCAAAACAGTTAAATATTTTTTTTCGTGAAATTTGAGCTTGTACGGGAAGACGCTTTTTATTGACTGTTGCTTGTTATATAACGAATATCTCTAAAGAAATTTTACACAGCTTAGCACCGACTTTGTCGAAGTTTCCAGTCCCGAACAAGCTAAATTGAATTCGCAACAGAGCGATGGCTTAGTCAATGTACTATCATCAAATATGTCAACGAGAGGGATAGGTAAGGTTTTATTTACCAAAGCTCCAACTGTTGCAAAACTAGGATATCACGGGGTTGAGACAGAAATTGTATCCATTTGGCTTGAACCGACCATCCGAAAACGTCTGCAATACCCGCCCTCTCGAATTGTTATCAACCTTGTCGCTCTGAGTTTTGAGAGAAGTTAACTGATGAAAGTTACCCAGGAAAAGCTTCCCGCCAGCAAGATTGGCTTGGAAATTGAAATTCCAGCCGATATGTCAAAAAATGCCTACGAGCAGGTGATTCAAAAGCTCGCACGCTCAGCCAATATTCCTGGGTTTCGCAAAGGAAAGGTGCCTCGCCAGATCCTGCTACAGCAACTGGGAACGACCCGAATTAAAGCAACTGCTTTGGAAGAACTGATTCAAGATGGTCTCCAGCAGGCTCTCAAGCAAGAAGCAATTGAGGCGCTTGGTAACTATGAGCTGCGTTCTGACTTCGAGGAATTAGTCAGCCAGTTTAAACCTGGAGAACCTATCACTTTCTTAGCTGCGGTAGATGTCCAACCGCAGGTGCAGCTAAGCGATTACAACAACCTCTCTATCACAGCCGAAGAAGTCCCCTATGACTCCAGTGCGATAGAGAAGTTTTTAGAAGAGCGTCGCGTCGAGCAAGCTACGTTAATTCCAGTGGCAGGTCGTCCGGCACAGATGGGAGATGTGGCGGTAGTCGATTATACCAGCCGCTTTGTCAGCGAACAAGAAGATGAAGCACAGGAAGAAATTAGTGGGGGTCAGGCAGAAGACGCTCAAATAGAGCTGTTAGAAGGGCGGTTCTTGAGGGAATTTATCGATGGGATTGTGGGAATGAATCCCGGAGACAGCAAAGAAGTAGAAGTAAAGTTTCCGGAAGATTATCGCCAAGATTTAGCCGGTCGCACAGCGATGTTTACCATCACGCTCAAAGACCTCAAGGAAAAAGAGTTACCGGCGGTGGATGATGACTTTGCCCAAGAAGTCAGCGAGTTTGAAACCCTGGCTGAATTGCAAGCTGACTTAGAGAAGAAATTCCGAGAGAAGGCCGATCAAGAAATGTCAGCCAATAAAGAGCAAGCACTTGTCAAGGAACTTTTGAAAAGAGTTGAAATTGACCTGCCGGAAACCCTGATTCAGCGGGAAGTTGAAACCATGCTTCGTCAAACCATCATCCAGATGGGGCAGATGGGGATGGATGTCAAGAAAGTGTTTACTCCCGACATGGTAAAACAAATGGGCGTGCGATCTCGTCCGGAAGCCATCGAGCGGATCAAACAAACTCTGGCACTTGAGGAGATTGCTCAGCGCGAATCCCTCAAAACCGAGCCGCAAGAGGTGACAGACAGAGTCAATGAGCTACTCCAGCAGTTCCCCGATCAAGAGATCGACCTAGAACGGTTGCGTACCATTGTCGAAGGCGATTTGCTCAAAGAAAAAGCGATTAAGTGGCTGGAAGAACACGCCACGATTGAACTGGTTCCCCAAGGCTCTCTCGCACCTGAGGAGACGGAGGAACAGGCTGAAACAAACACTCCAGAAGCAATAGAAGCGGCACAAGCGGAAGATTCGGAAGTAGAAGCAACCGCTACTGAATCCGTACTAGAAGCTGAGGTGTCTGAGGTTGAATAAACCTTGTGTCGGGGCAATTTAAAAATTGCCCCAACATCTGCACACGCAGTCCTGAATGGTCAAATACAGCGGATTCGGATATAACGGAAGTATGTGGTGACAAGCCACTCGCCAGTTCACCTGATAGTGCAGCGTTTAAATATAAGTTTCGCTCGTTATGGATTTATCTCTGTCCCGGAATTACGAAATCACAAACCTGAGGAAGAGTAATATTTACTCGCAACTCCCCAGCAACGTCGTCCCTATGGTGGTGGAACAGTCCGGAATGGGGGAACGGGCGTTTGATATCTACTCGCGGCTGTTGCGAGAGCGCATCGTTTTCTTGGGGACGCCGGTTGATGATAATGTGGCTGACTCGATTGTGGCTCAGATGCTCTTTTTAGACGCCGAAGACCCAGAAAAAGATATTCAGCTATACATCAACTCCCCCGGAGGGTCAGTGACCGCTGGGATGGCGATCTATGACACGATGCAACAAATACGCCCTGATGTTGCTACCATATGCTATGGTTTAGCAGCCAGTATGGGTGCGTTTTTGCTAGCAGGTGGAGCGCAGGGTAAGCGTATGGCTTTGCCTAGTTCCAGGATTATGATTCACCAGCCCCTGGGAGGCGCTCAGGGACAAGCGGTTGATATAGAAATTCAAGCAAGAGAAATTCTCTATCATAAGCAAAAGCTGAACGAGCTACTAGCTCAAAATACTGGTCAGCCGTTTGATAAAATTTCGGCAGATACCGAACGCGACTTCTTCATGTCATCTGCTGAAGCAAAAGATTACGGTTTGATCGATCAGGTCATCTCCAGACAGAACCTTCCCCACTCGGAAGCAACTGTTACTTCACTCAGGTAAGAGGCAAGTATGTCTAAGTACGACTCCCATCTAAAATGCTCATTTTGCGGCAAGTCTCAAGAACAGGTACGCAAGTTAATTGCAGGGCCGGGAGTCTACATCTGTGATGAATGCGTTGACCTATGTAATGAAATTTTAGATGAGGAGTTGCTGGACTCTGGGGCACCCGCACCCCAACCAGTACCTCGCGCCGAACCTCCCCAGAAGCGTCGAACCCGTTCGGGGAATATTTCTTTAAGTCAAATTCCCAAACCGAGAGAACTGAAAAAGTATCTCGATGAACACGTCATTGGTCAGGATGAAGCCAAAAAAGTGCTTTCTGTAGCGGTGTACAACCACTACAAGCGCCTGAGTTTTATCCAGTCTAAAGGCAGTGGCAAAGGTGGGCAGGAAGATCAAGTAGAGCTGCAAAAATCTAACATTCTTCTGATTGGGCCGACGGGATGCGGGAAAACTCTGCTGGCGCAAACGCTGGCGAGTATTCTGGATGTGCCCTTTGCAGTAGCAGATGCTACCACGCTTACAGAAGCGGGGTATGTGGGGGAGGATGTAGAAAATATCCTACTGCGACTGCTACAGGTGGCAGACCTCGACGTTGAGGAAGCCCAGCGGGGGATTATTTACATAGATGAAATTGATAAGATTGCCCGAAAGAGCGAGAACCCCTCAATTACGCGGGATGTTTCCGGTGAGGGCGTTCAGCAAGCTTTGCTGAAGATGTTGGAAGGGACGATTGCGAATGTGCCGCCGCAGGGTGGACGCAAGCATCCCTACCAGGACTGCATCCAGATTGACACCAGCAACATCATGTTTATTTGTGGTGGTGCTTTTGTCGGTCTGGAAAAAGTAGTAGAGCAGAGAACTGGTAAAAAGTCAATAGGCTTTGTCCAAGGTGGCGAAGGTCAACCGCGAGAAAAGCGGACAGCAGATATTGTGCGGAACCTGGAGCCGGACGACTTGGTGAAGTTTGGGATGATCCCAGAGTTTATCGGTCGGGTGCCTGTGGTGGCGGTCGTCGATCCGCTGGATGAAGAAGCGCTGATGGCAATTCTGACAGAGCCTCGGAATGCTTTGGCGAAGCAGTATCAGAAGCTGCTGAAGATGGACAACGTGCAACTAGAGTTTAAGCCGGATGCGCTGCGAGCGATCGCCCAAGAAGCGTATCGGCGGAAAACAGGCGCACGAGCGCTGCGCGGCATTGTTGAAGAACTGATGCTGGATGTGATGTACGAGTTGCCGTCCCGTAAGGATGTGACTCGCTGCATGATTACGCGGGAAATGGTCGAGAAGCGATCGACTGCCGAACTCATCGTACATCCCTCCTCGATGCCAAAGCCCGAATCTGCCTAAAGCTTGTATTCGCCCTAGGGACAAAAAAGCTGAAAATAATATAGAAACCCGTTTTCTTTCTCGAAGACGGGTTTTTTACATAATAAGCATCACTCAAAACTCAAAAATTTCAACATGGCTCATATTCAAGTTCGTGGCATCGCCCATTATTACGAGTGGATTAAGACACCCAGCGAGGAAGGTAAAAATAAGCCGGTGATGGTCTTCGTGCACGGATGGGGGGGATCTTCTCGATACTGGGAAAGCCCCGCAAAAGCCCTTTCAGATACGTTTGACTGTTTGCTGTACGATATGCGAGGATTCGGGCGATCGCGTAAACCTTCTCCTGTGGGGAACGGTCGCGTCTTAGCAGAAGAAATCTCGTCTCCACTAGCAGACGAACCGGCGACAGCGGAAGAGTTTACTTACGAAATGGAAGAATACGCAGATGACCTAGCAGGCTTATTAGATGCCTTAGAACTGGATCGCGTATACATCAATGCTCATTCTATGGGCGCATCTGTCGGGGTCTTTTTTCTAAACAGCTACCCAGAACGAGTATTCAAGGCAATCTTAACCTGTAGCGGCGTTTTTGAATACGACGAAAAATCATTTAAAGCCTTTCATAAATTTGGCGGTTACGTCGTTAAATTCCGTCCCCGTTGGCTGTATCAACTTCCGTTTGTTGACCGAATGTTTATGGCGCGATTCTTGCATCGCCCTCTACCTAGTGCTATCAGTCGTGCTTTCTTAGACGATTTTCTCATGGCAGATTACCAAGCTGCTGTAGGCACCATGATTACCTCAGTTAGCGAAAAAGCTTCTGAAGTGATGCCTAATGAGTTCGTCAAGCTTACCGTTCCAACACTTTTAGTTGCTGGCGAATACGACATTATCATTCCCGCAGCAATGGGGCGACAAGCAGCAGGATTAAGTGAGAAAGTCGAGTATGTTGAGATTCCCGATACCGCTCACTTCCCCATGCTAGAGGCACCGGAAGCTTACCTGAAGGTAGTGCGAGAGTTTCTGGGAACCCCAGCTTTAAATGAATAGAACACGCATTCTGTCTTTTTGGCGATCGCAGGAGATGATTTTGAACAGTTTACCTTAATTTTCAAACTGCATTCTACTGTGCCATTCGCTCTGCCATGCGAGACTTGAACGCTTCCATTAGCTCTGGTGTAGCCTCAGTCGCTTGCCACGTCTCTCGTGCGATTAGGCGATCGCACCAAGCACTCAGCTTTGGATAGTCACTCAAGGATACGCCCCCTCTCGGCAACCAGGGTATTACACTTCCAGCAACAACCTCGGCTAGAGTTAGGTTTGGACTACCAAAGTAAGAGCGATCGCCAGCATGAGAAAACCTCACAGCTTTATGAGTAGGGCTGGCATTGCCAATCTTACACCCTATACTCAATTGAATTTTTATAAAAGTGTCTCAACACTGACGTTTCAATTCAGGAGAGCCAAAATTATTGCCTGTGCCAGTTGAAAGAGCGCGTGTGTAGGTTGAAAATTCACAGCAGGTTGTACTTCATTACGTCGCAACCTGCTGTAGTTGCTGATAAAAACTACTTTCTTCCTAGTATTAGATTACCAACATTTAGTAGGCACTTTTGAGAAACGAAAGAAAGCAAAAAAAGTTAAGTTAACCGCTTTTAATTATTTAATCTACGGATACAGATTCTAGAAAACTCAGCCAGGTTTAAAGCGCAGCAAGCCAATTAGGGCAACGCCTGTAATGGCAGCGACAACAAGCCATGCCACGGCTAAACCGACTACCTCACTAACGAATAAGCGCGTCGCTTCGCGCAATAGTCCGCCAACAGCCCAACCCATTCCTAGCCCCATCGCCCAGCTGACAGAACTGACCAAGATCCATATCCAAGCTTTTTGCGCCTGCTCAAACAGGACAAGCCCTTGCAGCAGTCCCAGCAAAGCGCCTGCCAGTGCCCCATTTAGGATTCCAAAGATTATCCTGGCTTCAAATAGTAAGGTTTTGGGTGCCACCCAGCCGATGGCTCCGATACCACTGCCGCCAATGAAGCCCCAACTCAGTACGCT
>NZ_JACJOQ010000102.1:0-4087 GCF_014695635.1 Coleofasciculus sp. FACHB-712
ATTTTAGATGGTTTAAATGGGAATGACAGCCTTTATGGGGATGCTGGCGATGACCTTCTGATGGGCTGGTCTGGTAACGATTGGCTATCTGGCGGCGACGGGAATGATGTCCTCAAGGGTCAGGTTGGCAAGGACACTCTCGTCGGCGGTTTTGGCAATGACAGGCTGACGGGTGGTGAGGGGGCGGATAAATTTGTCTTTAATTCTCCGGGGGAGGGAATTGATAACATCCTGGACTTCAATTCCCTAGAGGGGGATAAGATTCAGATTTCTGCTAGTGGTTTCGGCATTGGGAAAGGTCAATCCGATAAGTTCAGCTACGACAGCAGCACAGGTGCTTTGTTCTTTGAGCAGACACAGTTGGCGTCTGTGCAAATCGATTCGGGTTTTGTCCTTGCCTCAGACATGATTATTGTTTAAATATCGTGCGTGCAAAATGGCACGCTATTCTGGGAAGCGATCGCCTTTTTCATCCTGACAGACGTCTGGATACGTTTTTACTCAGGCAAATGGTTGAATCCGACCCAGTGGTGGGGTTTGTGTATGAAACTGCGTTCTCTGTCATTTTGGCTTTTTGGCAGTCTTTCCGGGTTCTGTCTGGTGACAACCAGCCCCATGCAGGCGCAAATTGTCGAAGATTCAACCCTACCCCAGCCCTCCATCGTTACTCAAAGTGGCAACAGCAGAATAATTACCGGAGGTACGCAAGCTAACTCCAACTTGTTCCACAGCTTTGAGGAATTTTCGATTCCTACTAACGGCAGTGCTTACTTTAACAATGCTGCCAATATTCAAAACATTATCAGCCGCGTCACGGGTTCCTCGGAGTCTAAGATTGACGGCTTGATTCGAGCCAACGGGACAGCCAACCTATTTCTAATTAACTCGAACGGGATTACTTTTGGCTCAAATGCAACGCTGAAGATTGGCGGATCTTTTTTGGCGAGTACGGCGACTAGCCTCAGCTTGGCTGATGGAACTTCGTTCAGCGCCACAAATCCCCAAACGACACCGCTGCTGACAGCCAACGTACCGATTGGTTTGCAATTTGGAAAACCGGCAGCCAGCATTCAAGTGCAGGGGGCTAAGCTGCAAGTGCCGTCTGGGAAAACCTTGGGGCTAGTGGGTGGTAACTTGACGCTCGTGGGAGGAAGATTACAGGCGGCGGGAGGACGGATTGAATTAGGCGGCGTGGCTGGAGCAATCACACCCGCTTCCCCCGTACAAGTTAACCTCACCCCAACTGCCCAAGGCTATGCTCTGGGGTATCCGAATATCCAGAACTTCCAAGACATCCAGTCCCAGCAAACGACGGTAACGACCAGCGGCAATGGGGGAGGCGATATTCGCGTCCAAGGTAGGCGGATCGCGCTTACAGAGGGTTCTCAGATGCTGGCGAATACCTTGGGTTCAGCACCTGGAGGGACTTTAGCGGTCACTGGCTCGGAGTGGGTGGAAATTAGTGGCAGTTCGCCTAGTGGCGATCGCAGTGGTTTATTTGCCAGGGTTAATTCAAAAACAGCCACCGGATCTGGGGGAAATTTGACCGTTGAAACCGGAAAATTCATTGTCCGGGATGGGGCGCAAGTCTCCACTTCTACTTTCGGTCAAGGGCAGGGCGGGAATTTAACGGTGCGGGCGACGGATTCGGTAGAAGTCAGTGGCAGATCGAGCGATCGCGAAATTGGAAGTGGATTGCGGGCTACAGTCCAAGGGGGAGCGACAGGGGATGGGGGAAATCTAACTGTTGAAACTGGACAATTGATTGTCCGAGATGGAGCCGAAGTAACAACTTCTACTTTTGGGCAAGGGAAAGCCGGAGATTTGACCGTAAAAGCGACCCAAGTGCAAGCGATGGGTTATGGTTTCGACGAAAACAATACGCTCAGGCAAAGCAGTTTGCGTGCCCAAGTAGAACAAAACGCCACCGGAACTGGAGGAAATTTAACCATAGAGAGCGATCGCTTGAGCGTTCAAAATGGGGCACAAATTGCAGTGACGACGCTTAGCAAGTTTAGCCAAGCCAAGGCAGGTACTTTGATAGTTCGAGCTTCAGACGTTGAACTGGCGGGGGTTGCGGTTTCCGCAGACGGTCAATTGCTGACAAATCACCTCGGTTTGCCTTTTCCGAGCGGCTTATTTTCCGGCAGTGGTATCGGTTCCCAGGCAGATGGAGGAGCCTTAAGCGTTGAGACTGAACGATTGCGCGTCCGCGATGGAGCCGTCATCCAGACTTCTACTTTAGGTGCAGGGGATGCGGGAAATTTAACCGTTCAAGCTTCCGAGTTTGTGGAATTAGCGGGTACTGCTAAAGGCAGTCAGTTTCCCAGTAGCTTGCTTGCTGTTTCTGGGGGAATTCCCAGCTTTCCAGGTGTTTTTGACGCCACAGGTCGCGGGGGAAGTCTGAGAGTTAATACTGGCAAGTTGACGATCCGGGATGGGGCAGCCGTAGCCGCAAGCAGTTTTAATCCAGCGAACGATGCCAAAGGTGCTGGCAATCTTGAGCTGACTGCTCAAAGCCTGAGTTTAGATAACCAGGCAACGATTACAGCAGCAACTGCATCCGGTAATGGGGGAAATATGGTGCTAGTGCAGGATTTGTTGGTGCTGCGCCACAACAGTAAAATCTCAAGTACCGCAGGCATTGCAGGTGCAGGTGGCAATGGTGGCAACATCACGATTAACAGCTCATTCATCGTCGCCGTCCCTGGGGAAAATAGCGACATTACTGCCAATGCTTTTACTGGCAATGGGGGGAATATCCAAATTACGACTCAAGGCATCTTTGGAATTCAGTTTCGGGAAGACGAAACTCTCCTAAGTGACATCACCGCCAGTTCTGAGTTTGGAGTGAACGGTGTGGTGGAAATCAATACGCCGGATGTTGACCCCAGTCCCGGTGTAGTCGCTTTACCGACGGACTTGGTGGATGCCTCTGGACTGATTGCATCAAGTTGTGGCGTCACGGTCGGGCAACAAAAAAGCGAATTGGTCGTTACCGGACGCGGTGGAATTCCACCCAATCCCGGCGAAACCCTCAGCAGCAACCTCGTTTGGAGCGATTTGCGCCTGATAACTCAGCAAGCCGGGAATCTTCCGAATGCTGCGGTTGTTCCCACCCATCCAACTACTAAGCAGGCTACCGGGCAAAGTTCCGGGCAGTTGATGGAAGCGCAAGGATGGGTGAGGAACAATTCTGGTGAGGTCGTTCTGACCGCGCGATCGCCCACAGGGATGCCTCACGCCACTTCCTGCGCTGGCTCCTAGAAAGGGGTACAAGTAAAGTTTTGTAACGTATTACATAATTCCTGATTTTTCGGCTGATACATCCTTAGAGATTTGCAGATTTTGTCCGTGCAATCGCGCTCAAAATATCAGTCGCAAACCAGAAATTCAAAGGGACTCAGGTATGACTACAGCTTTACAAATCGGTAATCGCACCCTCACGGCTGAGGAAATCATTCCCCTACTGGCTAGCTACCAAATGTTTCCTCAATTGCTGCGTGAGAGCATTATTGATAGCGCGATCGCTTCTTTTAACTGTACGCCTGAAGAAATTGCTCATGCCTGCGGGAATTTCTACCAGCAAAATCAACTGACTTCTGAAGCCGAACAGCAAGCTTGGCTAGAGCGCTACGGGATGAGCCAAGAGCATTTAGAAGCCTTGACAACCCGGAAGTTAAGAATTGAAAAATTTAAACAAGCGACTTGGGGGAACAAACTAGAATCTTATTTTCTCAAGCGCAAAGGTCAATTGGATCACGCCATTTATTCGTTGATTCGGACGAAAGATCCAGGCATTGCCCAAGAACTTTATTTCCGCCTTTCCGAACAAGAGCAATCTTTTAGCGAACTGGCGGCTGAGTATTCCCAAGGGCCTGAAGCACAAACGGGTGGAACTATCGGCCCGGTAGAGATTGGGACTCTCCACCCGCATCTGGCGAGACTGCTATCGGTTAGTCAAAAGAATCAACTTTGGTCGCCCAGACCTTTAGGTGAATGGATGGTCATTGTGCGCCTAGAAAAGTTAGTTCCCGCCCAATTAAATGAATTCATGCGTCAACGATTGCTGCGAGAACTTTTTGAA
>NZ_JACJOQ010000103.1:0-5606 GCF_014695635.1 Coleofasciculus sp. FACHB-712
ATGTGCTGAAAGCGAGAACCCAAGCGCGAGTAGAACAACTACTAGAGTTGGTGCAATTGAACGGAATGGGCGATCGCTATCCCTTTCAACTCTCTGGAGGTCAGCGCCAACGAATAGCACTGGCACCCCAGCACAGATTACAGATTTGACTCAATATATTTCGGTTCAGATTTTGACCGATTGCAACCCAAGCGACCAGAAATTCTTAGTAATCTAAGTATTAGAACGGAAGTCCTTACTTAGTTGATTCGACCAAATCTCTATAATCATTCTTAGTCTGTGCCTTTCGTAAAACAATCCGGGAGCAGATTATGAGACTAGATGAATTGACACAGTTGATCGAACAGGAAAGATGCCCGGAGTCTCTACCTCAAGCGTTACAGGCACTGTGGTATGACAAAAAAGGAGATTGGGACAAAGCTCATCAAATTGTGCAAAATGATGCCAGTGATGCTGACAGCGCTTGGGTTCACGCCTACCTACATCGGAAAGAAGGCGACAACAGCAATGCCCGTTACTGGTATCGGCACACCGGACGACCAGAGTTTAAAGAAGACCTAAACCAAGAATGGCAGCAGATCGCAGAGGATGTGTTAAAGCGTTGCAAACCAC
Organism: Coleofasciculus sp. FACHB-712; assembly: GCF_014695635.1. Taxonomy (NCBI): domain Bacteria; kingdom Bacillati; phylum Cyanobacteriota; class Cyanophyceae; order Coleofasciculales; family Coleofasciculaceae; genus Coleofasciculus; species Coleofasciculus sp. FACHB-712. The sequence goes on from NZ_JACJOQ010000103.1 coordinate 613, forward strand.
GATGATTTGATTAGATGGGCAACAGGAGCGCGATCGCCCCTAGCGGTTTCGGGGATCTAATTACTCCACCCCCAAAGAAGCATTCGTTCAATGGGCAACGCCTGTTAGGGTAGTGATCAATGAGCGATCTAGATCGATACTACAAAGTGCTGGGACTAGAGCCTGGAGCCTCACTTGATGAAGTGAACCAGGCTTATAGGGATTTGGCTTTTATTTGGCACCCCGATCGCATCCCGAAAGATAACCCTCGGTTACAGCAAAAGGCTCAAGAAAAGCTGAAAGAGATTAATCAGGCACGCGATCGCTTGCGCTCAGTTCGACCCGGCGAAAAGAACCGAAATCCCGAACCTCCGGCACGCGATCGCGCTCATCCACCGAGTTCTTATTATCAATCTAGTTACTCCTATCAATCACCGCCTCAATCACCGCCTCAATCTCCCCCTCAATCTCACCCTCAGGCTCCTAAGCAGCAGTCCGACTTGAGCGGAGCCAACTTGAGCGGAGCTAATCTCAAAGAAAAGGACTTGTCTGGAAGAAATTTGAGCAATGCCAACCTCAGCAACGCCAACTTAAGCGATGCCTTCCTGCATAAAGTGAATCTTCAGGGAGCCAACCTGGAAAAAGCGAATCTTTTTAGAGCCAACCTGTTGCAAGCGAAGCTAAACAACGCTAACTTGCGAGAAGCTAACTTAATTGGAGCCGACCTCAGTGGAGCCGATTTGAGGGGAGCCGATTTGAGGGGAGCTAAGGTTGGGTCGCAAGACCGAGTCCTGGTTAAGTTGACTGGAGCGAACTTAGCAGGAGCAATCCTACCCGATGGCAGCATCCACGGTTAGGAAGCAGCGATACATGCTATTTGACCTTACCCCGTAAGCAGGGAGAGGAGAAGCTAGCCCCGTTTAGCTCAGCGTTTAGCTCAACAAAAAGGCAAAGAAATAGCCGCCTCTCCGTGAATGTCGAGGGGGTTGGGGGGTGAGGTTCCGGCTAACCCTACCTCCTTCCCGCTCTTCAGGGGATGCCAAAATCTTTACAATATGAAATAAGGTTAAAACGTTTATCAGAAAACAGAGTCAGAATCAATGGCGCTATTCGGATTTGGTAAAAAGCAAAGTCTGCCCACGATCGAGCAAGCATTGCCGGGACGGGCAGAACCCATGCAAGTCCCCGCTACTCACTACGTAAACGGTAATCCGCTGAAACCTCCTTTTCCCGATGGGATGGAGATGGCGATGTTTGGCTTGGGGTGTTTCTGGGGAGCAGAGCGCATATTCTGGAAGCAACCTGGGGTTTTCACCACCGCAGTTGGATATGCAGCAGGAGCCACACCAAACCCTACTTATCAAGAGGTTTGTAGTGGCATGACGGGGCACAATGAAGTGGTTTTCGTTGTGTTTGACCCAAAAGTGATTAGTTATGAAACACTCCTGAAACTCTTCTGGGAAAGCCACAATCCTACCCAAGGGATGCGCCAAGGCAATGATGTTGGCACTCAGTACCGTTCCGGGATTTATGTGTATTCAGAGAGCCAAAAGAAGCTGGCTGAAGCATCCAGAGACGCTTATCAGCAAGCCCTAAAAGCCTCCGGGTATGGGGAAATTTCCACTGAAATTCTGGATGCTCCTGAGTTCTATTACGCAGAAGCCTATCATCAGCAGTACCTCGCCAAAAACCCAAATGGGTATTGTGGACTAGGCGGGACGAACGTTACTTGTCCTGCAATGACGAACGCTTGAAATAGAAATTCTGTCTTTTAGCGATCGCTAGCAGAAATCAATATCTTGACCCGGTATGCTCTTGAGCGGGTTGGTGCGTTCGTGGCACTGGTTCCTAAAAGCGTGATGAACTTGTCTAACCTAAAATTGACAGTGGTTTGAACAGTTCTCACTCTTTAGCAAATCAGTGCCACAATTTTTGATTTTGAAAAGCCTTGAAACAGAAGCGATAACAATATGAAATCTGCCAATCAGCGCTTCGACTCAGATTTCCTCCGGTCAGTTGCAAATTTCATCGCTATTCTTGCCGCATTTGCGATTAATGTCTATGCAAATGTGGCTCCTCCCAATGGATTGACAATTGGGGAAATTTCTAATCGCTTCTTCAGTGATGTCCCCATTATCCCCGCCAACTATGCTTTTGCGATTTGGGGAGTCATTTATTTAGGTTTGATTAGTTTTGGAGTCTATCAAGTTCTACCCGCGCAAAGACAAAATCCCTATCTGCGTCGGGAAGGATATTTTTTGGTATTAGCGAGTATTGCACAAATCGCCTGGGTGTTTCTGTTCGAGTACCAACTGTTTACACTCTCAGTTGTGGCAATGCTGTTCATTTTAGTGCCCCTGATTGGGATGTATTTGCGGTTGGGAATTAGTTTAGAACGAGTTTCAAGGGTAGAAAAATGGTTAGTTCAAATTCCCTTGAGCATCTATCTAGGCTGGATTAGTGTTGCGACAATTGTAAATGTGGCAAGTACGCTTGACTATTTGGGTTGGAATGGTGGGGGCATCAGTCCTGAAATATGGACGGTAATTCTGCTGGTTGTCGCGGCAGCGATCGCTGCTACGATTACCCTAAAACGGGCGGATGTTGCCTATCCCTCCGTCATTATCTGGGCATTCGTAGCGATCGCGGTTCGTCAAGCCAGTCAACCTTTGATTGCTGTGACAGCGGTTGGATTTGCGATCGCATTAGGGTTGTTAATTTTATGGCGTCAACTGCGGCGTCCTAAGGTGGCGATTTAATCGATAAAATCCCAAAGAACCTCACCCCTACCCCTCTCCGTTAACGGAGAGGGGAAAATGCTAAAGGTTTTACGGCTTGCCGTTCCTTTGAAGGAGAGGAATTGGGGGGTAAGGTTTTTATTGTGAAATACAATGTATTGCATCAGATACTAAAACTGACGCGACCACGTTTTAGGCCAGCGTTCAACCACAACTTTTGTTTGCGTAAAGAACTGCACAGCGTCTTTCCCTTGACCGTGTAAATCGCCGTAGAAGCTATCTTTCCAACCACTAAACGGAAAGAACGCCATCGGTGCAGCGACTCCTATATTGATGCCAATATTGCCAGCTTCTGCTTCATACCGAAACTGCCGCGCTGCGGCACCACTGCTAGTAAATAAACAAGCCATATTTCCCCATTGACCGCTATTGACTAAAGCGATCGCGTCCTCAATCGTCTCCAGATGCATCACTCCTAACACCGGGCCAAAGATTTCTGTCCGAGCTAATTCGCTTTTTGGGTTGACATTTTGCAAGATTGTCGGTCGGACAAAGTTTCCCTGTTCGTAACCGGGAATTTTGGCGCTGCGTCCGTCTACTAATACCGTCGCACCTTCGTCAGCTCCTTGTTGAATTAATTGCTCAATTCGTGCTTGACTTTGACGGGTAATTACCGGACCCATTTGCACTTTCTCATCCAAGCCATAGCCAACGACTCGTGTTTGTGCCGCATTTGCGATCGCTTCCGTAAAAGTGTGCCGCGCTTCTCCCACCGTCACAGCCACAGAAGCCGCTAAACAGCGCTGTCCGGCACAGCCAAAAGCACTATCGGCGGTAATGCGAGTGGTCATTTCCATATCCGCATCTGGTAGGACAATGATGGGATTTTTCGCGCCTCCCTGACATTGCACTCGTTTCCCAAAGGCGGCGGCTTTACTGTAGACATATTGGGCAACGGGTGAAGAACCGACAAAGCTAATGGCGCGGATTGTAGAGTGTTCTAAAATTGCATCGACCACTTCTTTGGCACCATTGACCAAATTGACGACGCCTTTGGGCAATCCGGTCTTTTCTAGTAATTCAAAGACCTTTTGCATCGTCAAAGGGACTTTTTCAGAAGGCTTAAGAATGGTTGTATTGCCACAAGCGATCGCATACGGCAAAAACCAGAAGGGAATCATCCCAGGAAAATTAAACGGCGCGATGATTGCGGTCACTCCCACGGGTTGACGAATCATCATTTCGTCAATCCCACGGGCAACATCCTCCAAGTTATAACCCTGCATCAACATGGGAATCCCACAAGCGACTTCTACATTCTCAATTGCCCGTTGTAACTCTGCTTTTGACTCAGCAAACGTCTTCCCGCATTCCAGCGTAACAATGCGAGATAATTCATCTAAATGTTCTTCTAACAGAAATTTCAATTTAAATAGATATTGCACTCGTTCCGTTGCCGGGATGCGTCGCCAGTTCGGATAGGCAGCCGCAGCCGCAACAGCAGCAGCCTCTACATCGCTTGCAAGTGACAAAGGAACCTGAGTTAAGACTTCGGCAGTGGCGGGATTTACCACATCCAGGTATTCGGTGGCGCGGGAAGCACACCACTCGCCGTTAATGTAGTTAGGTAAGGGGTTTGTGAAGGACACAGAGATTTCTCCTTCCAAAGGTTTTTTCTGCATCCTACTCCCAAAAAGACCGGAACCGAAGCTTTACCGGGAAGGGTAATTTAACCTGAGTTTGGGTTAAGCAGCTTGGGGCAAAGCAAAGTCCAGATCCGACGGTTTCTTAGGCTGATGGCATTCTTGCAATCAAACCACACATCTGGTTCACCATGAGGGACAGGTGGTAATTGTTGATAACGCGACGTTCCATCATGGCGGACGCATTGCACCACTACTTGATTAGGCTGGCTTGAGGCTGTTGTATTTGCCCCTCTATTCTCCTAACCTCAATCGAATTGAGAAGTGTTGGGCTTGGCTCAAAACTCGCATTCGCCAATGCTTCTCTCACTCCAGTTCCCTCCGACACGCGAGCGAGTCTGTTCTTAGGGATGCTGTGTGCTAATACTCCTGCCGATAGGTATATATAAGACCTCTTGCGGAATTAAGAGAAATAAGCTAGATAGAGGAAGGATTAATTAACAGTTATAAACAACTAAATGAAATATAAACAAGCTTTGTCAAATTCACCATCTGACTTCAAAAGGCTGTATGGAGTGACACCAGAAACGTTTTGGGAAATGGTGCAAGTAGTGCGGGATGCCAAGCAGGGCAG
>NZ_JACJOQ010000104.1:0-3823 GCF_014695635.1 Coleofasciculus sp. FACHB-712
AATTTTATTGGTTATAAATTGCGACAGCCAAAAGCTTCGGAAATTTTAATCCGGCGCTTAGAAGAACGAATTGAACAGGGAGAGTTACAACTGCGGGTGCGAACCCTTGAAAGCGATCGCATTCTCAAACGGATTAATTTAGCCCTAAAAAGCCTAGTTTATGCCTGTTTAACAGGTTTTACCCTCCTGTCGGCAGCAGTGCTGCTGGCGCTACCTTCCTATAGTAGTTGGGCGATCGCTATTTTTGGTTTATCAGGTCTATGGTTCTTGGTGTTGCTACGCTCTTTATTCAACTTAGGCTTGAAAGAAAAAATAGACAAACTCACTGAAAAATAGCTGTTAGCCGTTCGTTCTTTTCTCATCTAGTAAAGATGAGAATTTATTCCCTTAAATTAAAAAGGGAAAAGTCAAGAAAAACTTCTTGCCTTTTCCCTTTTGATACCCCCAGGGGAATTCGAATCCCCGTCGCCTCCGTGAAAGGGAGGTGTCCTAGGCCTCTAGACGATGGGGGCCTGCTCCGTTGCACTTTTATTAATTTAGCCAATTGAAAAGCTTTTGTCAACACCTAAACGAAAAAAATTTGAGAGGGGAGTTAAGACAGGCAATTTCGGAGTTTTGGGGCAGGAGGAGCGCGATCGCGTTAGGCTAGTGGCTGGGTAAGCAGCGAGTGTATGCGGCAATAATTTGCCGCTCCGCGATCGCGGGACGCGACCAATCGGGACGTAATTTTAGTGAAAAGCCCGATCGCGTCAGCTAGAGCTGCTAGAACAATAGTAGTCTTTAATTTCTATCTCCTCACATTCCATGCTGACCCATCACCGCAGACCTGTCTGCCTATCACTTGTATCTACTGATATGCCGGTTTGGTCTACCATTGAAACCGCTGCTACCTTATATCAAAAAGACAAACAGCGCTTTCATCTGCTGCTCACGGAACCAGAAATCCGGGATTGGGAACGCTCTGATGAAGCGCCCGCTGTTGCTAAAGACCAACCGCCAGAAACTCCCAGACTTTTGTGGTTGGAAATTTCCCCTTCTAGGGTGATCATGACCATGCAGGGAAACGGCAAGTTGAGTTATCGCCATCTCTGGGAACGAGGAATTTATGGTCTTAGCCGCTATTGGTTACATAGCGAGTCCTTAGCCGCGCATGGACAGGTGCGTCTGCGAAACTTTACCAAAAGTTTGACTCTAGAAGGGCGTCTCTTGCCAGAACATCTGCGGCTGGAATATGAATTATGGTCGGAAAAAGTCCAGTTGGGGAGCTATATCCTGAATCTGGAGATTCATCATTAGTCATTCGTCCTTAGTTGCGACTCCTCAACTAAGGACGGATGACTAATGACTTCAGACTTTTAAAAAGTAAACGTTGTTCGGATGGTGCCAATCACCAGATCGTCATTAGCCGCATTATGATCGGGAGCAGTGAGCCAGATAATCCCCGGTGTTATCGCGATGTTATCCGTCACCTGGTACTGATAGAACGCTTCTAGGTGCAATGAAGTATCTGAATCCTGAATGCCCAACTGGCTAAGGCTATTAGCCCGATTTGTCACCTTTGGTTCCATGCCAACAATCACACCTGCCAAATTGCCGGTTTTTCCCAAGTCAGGAAATGCCAACGTTAAAGCCCAGTTCCAGATGTTGGCATCTCCCAGGGCGATCGCCCTCGCCGCCGTGTAGCCAACCCATCCTCCGACGACAAACCGGGGACTAATCTGAAAAGAGGCTTCTACACCGTAGGAATTGCTAACCACTGGAAACCCCAACGGAGTTAACTGATTATTCAGGTTGGCGTCATTGCTGCCAGTTTGCAGATCATTTTTATAAGCGTGAACATAAGTTAATCCAATGCTGGCGCGATCGCTGGGTTTAAATAATACTTGCGCTAGTGCCCCATAAGAACCATTGAACAATCCGTTTCCAGATTCTGGATTATCAGCGTCACCGGCTAAATAGCCTAAGCTCAGTTCCAGTTTGTCGTTGAAAGCATGCCGAATCCCAATACCCGCCCCTTCAACCAGGTAGTAAATGGAAGGACGGGTTCCAAAGCGAGATAAGGCACCGCTGCCACCGTCGCCATCCAGGTAAGGGTTGACGGTATTCGTAAAGTTTTCTGCATCAGCGGCATTGGCAGCAACCACGACTTCTGTATTCTTGCCGACGGGGAACTGGTAAAGCAGCTCATCAATCACGACATCACTGCTAGTATCGCCCGTAAAAAACAGGTCGCCTTCTGGAGTAAGGGTACGTTCGGAAAGCGAACCTAATCCTTCAGCTTGCAGTCGAGTTCTCAGGATATCTCGACCTGTAAAGCTAGTTTCTAAGTTTAGGCGCGTCCGATGCCCAAAGATTGCCACGTCATCGATCGGCTTGCCATCAGCATTTTCCCCAGTTGCAACGCCTGCAACCCCAAAAATCGCTTCCCCAGCAAGTTTGGTCGTGGTGGAAAATCCAATCAGTTTCAGTTCCTCAGTCCGCGCTGTTAGTTCATCGACTTTCCCGCGCAGCAAGGCGAGTTCAAGGGTATATTCTTCTTTTAAACGCTCCAATATCACTAAGTCTTCTTTAGCAATGGCGTCTCCGTTCGCCACAGGCAGTACCTGGCTAATTCGGTTGAGGGCAAGATTTAGGGCAGCAGCGAATTCATAGCGGCTCAAGGCTCGATTGCCCCGAAAGGTGCCATCGGGATAGCCAGCAATGACCCCATATCGCTCTACTAAAGACCGTAGCGCCTCATACGCCCAGTCACCTGGTTGAACATCCTTTAGCTGGGAAACGTTGGTGACTTGGTTCATGCGGTCATCAACAGAGTCTTCCTGCGCCGAGTCTGGCTGAGCGTAGCCATCAATTTGTTCTAAAACGCTGGATGATGACTCCGGGGGGTCATCGACGGGCATGACAACTTCTGGAGTGTCAAGAGGAACGGGATTTTCTGGCGTTGTCGGAATTTCAGACGCGATCGCTTTCCCACTGACAATCAGGATTGCCCCTAAAACTGCTGAGCTTAGCCACTGAGAATTCCTGAGGATTTTGCACATCTCTACTCTTCACACCACTTAAGCTTCTTCCCCATTGTTCATTGTCAAATGCTTTCTAACATGACAACAGAGAAGATTTGTTTTATTTCAGCCAGAGTGTTCCGTCGTTGAAATTTCAGACGCGATCGCATCCGATGAAACAACCAGAATCATTGCGATCGCAAGCAGGATTCGCTGCTAAAACAAAGAGTAGAAGCACTACTCTATAAAATCACCATGACACCGAAAACAACGCGCCGTGCTTTCTTAGCCACTAGCATAGCTGTAGCAGGAGGGATTGTCGGCACTGCGGCGTTGAAAGAAGAGCGGACGCCTGCGGAGTCATCTCCAACGCCGGTGACAGCGACCATGCCAGAACGGGAATTGGGAAGTACTGGGGTGCGTCTCCCGATTCTCGGTTTGGGAGGTGCTGGTCAGACACCATTATCTTGGGAAAATTCAGAAGAGAAAGCGATCGCGCTCGTTGAAAAAGCTTTAGATCTGGGCATTCGTCACTTTGATACAGGGGCAAGCTATGGCCCTAGCGAAGACTATCTAGGAAAAGTGCTACCTGCACATCGAAGTAAGTTATTCCTGAGTAGTAAGACGGCTATCCGCGACCGAGATGGGGCTTGGCGAGAGTTGGAGCGCAGTCTCAAACGTCTGAATACAGATTACCTTGACCTATGGCAACTCCATCATGTCTCTTTTGAGCAAGAACTAGACGAAATTTTTGGGCGCAACGGTGCAATTCAGGCTTTGGAAGAGGCAAAACAGCAAAAGCTGGTGCGTTTCGTTGGCAT
>NZ_JACJOQ010000105.1:0-4799 GCF_014695635.1 Coleofasciculus sp. FACHB-712
TTTCATCGCGTTGAGGGGGCACGGGGACGCACCTTTGAAGGTACAGGAATCGGGCTATCGTTGGTGCAGGAACTCGTGCAGTTGCAAGGTGGAGCGATCGCTGTTGACAGTACGCTGGGTCGGGGCAGTACCTTCACGGTTCGATTGCCAATGGGAACGGCTCATTTGCCGAGTGATGACATTCACGCCAGCCGCGCCCAAGCCTCCACCGCTTTTGGTGCAATTCCTTATGTTGAAGAAGCTTTAGGTTGGCTACCCGAAGAAAATGCAGCGCCGAGGTTGCAGACCGCAGAAAACGCTCAACGAACCTCAGATGCTCCAATCTCGACAGCTACCGCCCGGATTCTGCTAGTCGATGATAACGCCGATATGCGCGACTATCTGCACCGCCTCCTCAGCCAGTTTTATCAGGTGGAATTGGCGAAAGATGGCGAAACCGCTCTAGCTGCCGTATATAACCGTGCGCCTGACCTGATCCTCAGCGATGTAATGATGCCAGGAATGGATGGTTTTGAGTTGCTCAGGCGGTTGCGAGCTGATGCCAAAACTCGCGAAATTCCATTTTTGCTGCTATCTGCTCGCGCCGGAGAAGAATCGGCTATCGCAGGACTGGAAGCTGGAGCGGATGATTATCTGGTGAAGCCCTTTAGCTCCGGTGAATTGCTTGCCCGCGTTGCTGCCAATTTAGAACTCGGGCGATCGCGCCAAGCCGCTAGTCAGCAGCGCTTTCGCTTCTTGGCTGAATCTATTCCCCAAATGGTTTGGACGGCTGATGCCAGCGGTTGGGTAGATTATTACAGCCCCGGCTGGTTTGACTACACCGAATTGACGTTGGAGCAAATCCAGGGGAGCGGTTGGCAAAACACACTCCATCCAGACGATCGGCTCCGGACTATTGAAGCGTGGACTCAAGCCACTGAAATGGGCACAAACTACGATATCGAACATCGTTTGAGAAGGGCAGATGGAATTTATTGTTGGCATCTCACCCGCGCCCTACCCATGCGCGACGAAAACGGTCAAGTCATTCGCTGGTTTGGTACCTGCACGGATATTACCGAGCGCAAACAAGCAGAAGAAGCTTTGCGAGAAAGTGAGGAGCTAAAGCAAAGCATTCTAGAGAGCAGTACTGACTGCATCAAAGTCTTAGCGTTGAACGGTGAAATTCTCTACATCAATCCTGGTGGGCTGTGTCTTTTAGAAATCGACGAGCCGAAATCTATCCTTTATCGCGTCTGGGCTGATTTGTGGGAGAGCGAAGATTATGAAAAAGCCCAAGCTGCGATCGCCGCTGCCACAATTGGCAACATTGGTCAATTTCAAGGCTATCTCCCCACTACCAAGGGCACGCCGAAATGGTGGGATACCCTGATTACGCCAGTGCGAGATGCCCAGGGACAGGTGGTGCAACTGCTTGCTATTTCACGGGATATTACGGAAGCGAAGCGCATTGAAGCCGAACGCCAACAAGCTGAACTAGCGCTGAGAGAAGCCCATGTGCAGTTAGAATCTGCTTTGGCAGCGGGAGCCGTCTATACTTGGCGCTGGAGTATTCCCGGCGATCGCGTCAGGGTCAATGCTGCGTTTGCTCGCCTGTTTGCTGTAGACCCGGTGAGTGCGACATCAGAAGGCTTGCCGATCGAGTTCTTTATCAACTCCATGCACGAGGAAGACCGTCCTCGCGTTTCAGTTGCAATTGAGCAGGCGATCCACACAGGTGAGGAATATGCTGCTGAGTACCGCGTTCGGACTGTCAGTGGTGAGGAACGTTGGCTAACGGCACGGGGTCGAGTTGAGTATGATGCAGCAGGGAAACCTGTTTCTTTTCCTGGCGCACTCGTCGATATTACCGAGCGCAAACAAGCAGAAGTGGCCTTGCGCCAATCAGAGGAACGCTATCGAACGCTGTTTGAGTCCATTGACGAAGGCTTTTGCCTCATCGAAATGCAGTTTGATGCAAATAACAAGCCGATCGATTACCGCTTTTTGGAGACTAATCCGGCGTTTGGGAAACAAACGGGACTCGAACAGGCAGCGGGCAAAACGGCGCGTCAGCTCATTCCAAATCTTGAAAAGCACTGGTACGAGATTTACGGCAAAGTCGCCCTAACAGGTGAATCCATTCGCTTCGAGAATGGTTCCCAAGTGATGAACCGTTGGTTCGATGTTTATGCGTTCCGCGTTGGGCAGCCGGAGAGCCGAAAAGTTGCCGTACTGTTCAAAGATATTAGCGATCGCAAGCGTAGTGAAATCGAACGAGAACAAATTCTGCAACGAGAACAAGCCGCACGGGAAGCTGCCGAACAGGCAAATCGCATTAAAGATGAGTTTCTAGCCGTACTGTCTCACGAGTTGCGATCGCCTCTCAACCCGATCTTGGGCTGGTCTCAGCTACTGCAAAACCGCAAGATGGATCAAGTGCGAACGACTTATGCCCTACAGATCATCGAACGCAATGCCAAACTGCAAGTGCAGCTCATTGATGATTTGCTCGATGTTTCTCGAATTCTTCAAGGCAAACTCAGCCTCAATGTCGATCCGGTCAATCTAGCAACCACCATCACCGCCGCACTGGAAACAGTGCAGTTAGCCGCAGCCGCCAAATCGATTCAAATTCAAACAATTTTGGAACCAGAGGTTGGGCAAGTTTTAGGCGATTCAGGTCGCTTGCAGCAAGTCATTTGGAACTTGTTATCCAACGCCGTCAAGTTTACCCCGTCAGGAGGACGAGTTGAAATTCGCTTAGAGCAGATTGAGGCTGAAGCTCAAATTACGGTCAGCGACACAGGTAAAGGGATTCTCCCCCAATTTCTGCCCCATGTCTTTGAATACTTTCGCCAAGCTGATAGCGCCACGACTCGACAATTTGGTGGATTAGGATTGGGCTTAGCGATCGTCCGTCAAATCGTTGAATTACACGGTGGCAGTGTTCGTGCAGATAGCGCTGGGGAAGGGCAGGGAGCCACTTTTACGGTGAAATTTCCGTTGATGTCGCAGCACTCAACCATTCCTCAAATCGTTCGCGAGTCCAAACCTCTCTCAGGCTTGCAAGGTATCAAAGTGTTAGTGGTAGATGACACGACAGATATGCGCGAGTATGTCGCCTTTGTCTTAGAACAGGAAGGGGCAGAGGTTGTGGCTGTCGGTTCAGCAGGGGAAGCTCTTGCCACGTTAGCTCAGTTTCAGCCAGCGGTGTTGGTGAGTGACATTGGGATGCCCGAAATGGATGGGTATATGCTGTTGCGGCAAGTGAGACGGTTGCCCGCAGAGCAAGGCGGTGAGATTCCGGCGATCGCTCTCACGGCGTATGTGGGGGAACTAAATCAACAACAAGCGATCGCTGCCGGATTCCAGCGGCACCTTTCTAAGCCGATCGAGTCAGCCGCGTTAATTGCAGCGATCGTCGATCTCATCAAGAATGCAAATTAAGACTGCTTGCTTAGTGGTTCAATACTGCCCCTTCTGGGCTTTTTGGTGAGGGATTAGGAGTGAAGTTTCAAATGTATTTCACTCAAGCGACTGCTATCGCAATCCTATTTAAGTTGTGAGCCAGTCCTTCCGATCCCCGACTTCGAGATAGAAGTCGGGGATCTCAGCTTTAGGAATTATTTAGGAGTGCTATATATATTTTCTTTTTTCTGGACAAGGGTAGCAGCGGATTGTGGATATTAGAGGTCGGTAAAGTTTGTTGCAACAGGTTTTCTAGGAACGTGGGCGTGTCAAGTGCCGGTTTAAAGACGAGGGGGAAAAATCAAAATTTTCTTCTATTTTTGTTTTATTTAGGCGATGATTCGCACTCTTTAAAGCTTCCTTTGTCGGGGGGCGAGTGCAGGTGTCTTAGAAACCTCTTGCCATGAGCTTAATCTGGTTTACCCAGGTTAAACACCTGCTAAAATTTTTTGCCCCCCGGAGTCCGGATACCGTACCAGGAGATGATCCCCAGGATAGATGAACAAAACCTATGTTCAGTTCTATCTTTATTTATCAGAGCGGTCAACACGCTTAATATTCGGTCTTAGGGCATTAGCATCTCGTAACCAAAAAGTTTCATTAACCACATCTTTTTTTAAGGTTCGGGAAGCTCAAAGTTAATTTATTTTTTCAGATTGTGTTCGCCTATACATTCGCTTGAGTGACCAAGGCTTCAGGGGTGTACTTTTTGTGAATAAGGAGTTTAATAAAATGCGAATGAATACTTGCCATTGTTGCGGCAGTCCTCTTCTACGTCATGCGCGGCAAAATGGGGTTTATTGGTTTTGTACTTCATGCCGACAAGAAATGCTGCCTGTAGCCCTGGATCAAACACTTCCACTTCATCAAGCGGTTCAGGGAGCGCGATCGCTTTCTCTGAAACTGGTGAAACCATAAACAGTTCCCTTCCTTAATAAGGGAAGGAAAATTATCAAACTTGTAGATAAAGAAAACCTGAAAAGTCCGTTTTCAGCCTGGTGCTACTGTTCCCAAGCTGAACCTGGAAACCAATTTGCCGTCATGTCAGGCGTCAAAATTCATCTGCCCTGATAAAATCAGCTTGGACTCGGTTAGGGGCAGTGTTTCATGCTGGCAGCGGTACTTTACGGACAAACGGATCTACGCCTAGAACAGGTCGCTGACCCTACACCCTCTGCTGGTGAGGTGGTGATTCAAGTGGCTGCGGCAACGACTTGCGGCACCGATCTAAAGGTTTGGCGGCGCGGCGGTCATGCAAAGATGCTGAAGCCTCCCACCTTGTTTGGTCATGAGGCAGCGGGGCGGATTGTGGCGGTAGGAAGCGGAGTCCAAGGTTGGCAAGTGGGCGA
>NZ_JACJOQ010000106.1:0-4577 GCF_014695635.1 Coleofasciculus sp. FACHB-712
AATACATCAATGGGGGCACCCCGTTCGATTTGCTTTTGCAAGAAACCAGAAGCGGCAAAATTAAAGTTAACGGTAAAGGTAGGAAGCTGAGCTTGAAAGGATGTGGCAATCTCTGTAAAAGCTTCGGTCAACGAAGCAGCAGCAGCAACAGTCAGCGTGGTAGATGTAGATTCAGATGCTTTTGGGGAAAGAGCTGGGGCAGTGCAAGCCCCCAGCAGAAGACTCATAACCAGACTCAGCAGGATTAGAGGGGGTAGCACAGCGAACCGATTGGCATTCTTCAGACACTTGCGTGGCATTAAAAAAGAACTCCAGCGTTTTTTCCCTAGCAAAAACTATGATTTGAGGCTTTGATGTTCTTGATCCATACCGTTTCAGCGCTCCGCTTTGCCATTGAGTTCGGGTTTACCAGGAACTTCAAACTTGTAACCGACGCCCCGAACCGTTTGAATTAACTCAGGCTGAGTAGAATCGATTTCTATCTTCTTGCGAATCTGCCCAATATGAACGTCAACAACCCGTGGGTCTCCAATGTAGTCAGAAGCCCAAACTTCCTTGATTAACTCGGCTCGACGCCAAACTCGACCGGGATGACTCGCCAAGAAATGCAACAAATTAAATTCTAAGGCGGTCAGAGGTACTGGTTGGTCGCTCAGATTCACCTCTCGACGCACTGGATCGATTACCAGTTTGTCAAAGATGAGGCGTTGCTGTTCGGCGACTTTCAGGGGTCGATGGCGCTTTAAAAGCGCCCCGACGCGGACGCCTAACTCTCCCAAGCTAAAAGGCTTGGTAATGTAGTCATCCGCACCCTGGGAGAAGCCGTGGATTTTATCGTTTTCGTCAGCGCGACTCGTTAGCAGCAGTACTAATACGTCGGTGCGGCTTTGCAATTCTTTGCAGAGTTGATAGCCATTCGCGTCAGGCAAATTCACGTCCAGAATCACCAGGTTTGGGTTGAATTGATCAAACACGGCGCGGGCGGTCTTGCCGTCTTCAGCAGACTCCATTTGATAGTTTTGCTGACTTAAGAAGCGATAGATGAGATTCCGGATGGCCGGATCGTCATCCACGACAAGAATCTTGTGAGTTGCGGAAGCCAGGACCATAACTTTCCACTAAGAACTGGATTATGATTAACGGACAGCGGTATTTTAAGCAAACAGGTCGAGTCGGGGAAATAAGCGCTTTGGAAGGCGAAAAATCGCTTCCTTACCTTATTAATATTCCCAAGCTTAATGACGTAATGAGCATTTTAGACAATTATCGTCGCTCTCCCCAGTTAGTGAAAATATCTCGTAATCGTCAAGTCTCCACGATGGGCAGTCTGGCGGTTTGTTGTAAGTCTTTTTTGTCTAAAAAAATTAAATTTGCCGAGCGAATCCGGATAAATCATCTGACGGTTAGCTGGTAAACGAATAAAAGTGTCTTTCGAGAGAAGCGCTTGTGTTCAAGGATCAAGCTAAACTAACTTGGAGGATAGGATGAATGTAGGCACTCAAGGCTAAGGATCAACTGCGATTAGGCAGTGATTTCAAGGACTTGAACGGCTTTGAACAAAGAACCAGTATGACAAAACTTCACGGGAAATGTATAGATACTTTGCCAAATGTAGTAATTTATGACCATTCCATCCTTCAAGAGCCGTAGCACCTTCTCCAATCAGCGTGAAAGTATTCCAATCGCGCTCTCATGGGGTCGGAGATCCTCTTTTCGCAACGGGAATTAGGGAGTTTTAGGTTACATAGGTTAGAACGGCTGGCTAACGATACTTTCTTCTAGCCTGAGGAACTGGCAGTGTAGATAGGGAGCTAGATTGCCAGAAACGATTGAGTCGATGAAGACTGCTAAAAATAATAGATCTCTGGGAGGTTTTGGATGAGCGAGCAAAATCCCTACGAAAAGCTTGGACTGTCAGAAGACGCAACTTTTGAGGAAATTCAGGAGACCCGCAAGCGCCTTCTTCAAGAGCATCATGGCGAGAAGGAGCTTCTGGAAGCGATGGAGACGGCCTACGATGCGATTTTAATGGAACGTCTGAGGATGCGCCAAGAGGGAAAAATTAAGGTTCCGGAACGGATTCGGTTTCCAGAGCGGGCGATCGCGCCTCCTCCCACTTTTACCCCTGTGCCGGTCAACCGTTCCCCAGCTTGGTTGCAAAATCTGATTGATACGCCTTCCTTACAGGAGGTGGCGTGGCCTAGCGGTTTGTTCTTGGCATTGAGCGCCATTACAGCCTATCCAGGCACCAATGATTCGATGCTGCCATTGAATATGGCGTTAGGGGCTGGATTAACTTTATTTTTGGTCAATCGCAAAGAGCGGAAATTTGGTCGCGCTTTCCTGCTGACGCTGCTGGGGTTGTTCGTTGGAATTGGATTGGGAACGCTGCTCGATAATGTGCTGATGACGCAAATTTCCAATATCGGATTGACGCCAGATAAATTCGTCACGGTGGTGACGTTTATTATTCTCTGGCTGGTTAGTAGCTTTCTGCGCTAAAGCTAAGAATTAAACATGAAAAATTAAGAGTTAATTAGAGAATTTTTAATTTTTCATTTTTTATGTTTAATTCTTCAGGCAGCGGCTGACTCAACACGAAATCCACGGCTTCACCAAGGTTGTTTACGATCAAGTCTGGCTGGTATTGCTCAAGCTGAGCGCGATCGCGTATCCCGCACAAAACCCCGATGACCTTAACGCCGTGGTTTTTTGCGGCAATTATATCAGCCTCGGTATCCCCGATCATCCACACCTCAGAGGCGGGAGGAAGTTCCGCGATCGCGCGTTCCATCAGCAGGGGTTTGTCGTCGATGTCACGAGTCTTCACGTAGTCGTTCGCCAGGTGGTAGCACCGATTCTCTGGGAAAAATCGCGCTAAGTCGTAACGACCGAAAGCGTAATCTAACTCTCGTTGACGGCGCATGGTTAGTACGACCAAATCGACGCCTGCTTGCTGTACTACTTTTTCCAGGGCGTCAACGGCTCCGGGTGCCAGGGCGTCATAAACTAGATAGGGCATGGTATGCACGGTTTGACGCCGCAGTGCCGCAAATGCTTGGGCTTGCTCTTCATCGAGACCGGAAAGGATGCCGATTTGTCGTTCTGGGACGCGCGAGCGCTTCAAACCCCAAAACTCCTCCTTAGACATCTGACGCACTGACTGGTCTTCCCGCCGCGTCTGTTCCAAACAAAACTGGTAAACTTGGTAATATCGCTCCGAAACGTCCATAATTGGGCCGTCGAAGTCACTGATAATTCTTAACATTTTTAGACGCAGGGGTTAATCTATATGACTAAGATTAATCACAAAATACCCCCTTTTTACCTGCCTGCCGATAGGTTCCTCAATACAGGCTACCCCGCTTCATCTGCTCTCGTTCAATTGCTTCAAAAAGAGCGCGAAAGTTGCCTTCCCCAAAACCCCGTGCCTGTAAGCGACGCTCAATTAACTCAAAGAAGAAAGTCGGTTGTTCAAAAATCGGTTGAGTGAAGATTTGCAGTAGCAACGCTTCGGGAGAGTTTTCCTCCCAATCCACCAAAATTTGTTGCGCCGCGATTTCCTGAATTTCAGCCTCCGATAGCTGAAGTCCTTGGCGGTGAAGCAGTTGCGTGTAGTAGGTGCCGGGGACTTGTAGGAAGGGTAGACCGCGTTGACGGAGATAGGCGATCGCATTCACAATATTGGGCGTTTGCAAAGCAATATGCTGAACTCCTGGCCCCTGATTCACCTCCAAAAATTCCTGAATTTGGGAATTCGCAGATGCGGGTTGATTAATCGGTAACTTGACCCAACCATCCGGATGATGCATCACCTTACTGTGCAGTCCCGAACGCTCGGTTTGAATCGCAAACGACTGCTGCGGTATAAACGCTAGCGTCTTTTCATACCAAGCAACTGCCCGATCCAAGTCCCCAGCCGCCACATTCAGCACCACATGATCGATGCCGCCAAACGCGAAGCCGGTGTTGCTCCTGCCATCTAACCGCTCGGAATCATCATCCCATAAGGCTTTTCCGCCATCCCAGTCAAGCTGGGGAAAAGTGCAAATAAAACCTCTATCTTGGCGCTCAACAAACTTAGGCTGCCTTTCTATCAAGGTATGGCTCAAAGAACCCCAAGCGGCAATCTTGCCCCACTTCAGAAAGACCTTACCCGGTTGTTCTTGGATGGGTTGCAACACCTTAGCTCCTCCATTGACCGCCTTCGTCATCACCGCTTCCACATCAGGAACGCTAAAAGCGATGTCAGCAACACCGGGAGGATGTTGGTGCAGAAACTGGGCAACGGGACTCGCCGATGTCAGGGGTGAAGATAGCAAAAAATAGACTGAGCCGCTTTTGACCACTTCTGTGCGAGTGTGGTCGCTTACCCCAGCGGCTACTGCTTGAAAGCCCAGCAGTAGCACAAACCAGTCGCGCGACGCTTTGGCATCTTCAACATAGAAGTGAACATGGTCAATTTTCATGGTTTATCCAGTCTGAGCAGCTCTACCTGAGTGTAAATTTTGCCCTCTTCCTGGCATTTACAGGTCATTCTTGAGAAAGAATCCCTCCTTTGATAAAGCGCTGAGTGC
>NZ_JACJOQ010000107.1:0-2616 GCF_014695635.1 Coleofasciculus sp. FACHB-712
GAAACACGCGATCGCATTAACAAAGCCTTAAACGCCCAGTTGGAATCGAAGTGAATCCACCATCGACGATAAATGGTGCAACTTGAAAGGGTTGGAGGAGAGGTTAAATCCAGGGGAAACAGCCATCCGCTATTAAATATAAACTTTTTTGGTTTTTTGGCTGGCGCATAGTATTTTTAGACTCCAAAGCGGGAATCTTAAACAGGGAGCCGCTGATGCATTCAAAAATGGCGTTGCAAACGACGTTCAACTTTAGCGTGCAACATAGCTCTCTAGGTTTTATTAAAGAGACAAAGGATTTATGTGCTGTCTTCAGTCCGGCTTAGATGGTGTCTATAAAGCACCAACCCCATCATTGTTTTAACTTGAATCAGTAATCGTCAATCAGTTTAAAGACAAAATGAAAAAATCGCCATTCTACGTGTGTTGTCTTCTGGGATTATTATTCGCAAATGTTTCTTCAGTTAAAGCAGCCATCACGAACGCCCAGAAGCCAGCGGTACATCCTCCAGTTTTAGCTAAAGATATAAATATAGAAAATTCAGACTTTCAATCCTTCGATGATACGGTTAAAAATACTCAAAAGCTGGAAGGATTATTTACCCTTTACCGAAACAAACAAACCGGCACAATATATCTAGAAATTAAACCAGACCAGCTCAATAAAAACTACCTTGCCACCATTACCTTAGACTCCGGAATTGGCGAACGAGGTCTTTACAGCGGAATGCCGCTGCAAGATATGCTTTTCTATTTTCGCCGGGTCAATAACAATTTGCACTTTGCCGTCCGCAACGTGAACTTCCGCACTAGTCCCGGCAATCCAGAACAGCGATCGCTAGAACGAGGGTTTTCTGACTCCGTTCTCAGTTCCCTGAAAATTATCAGCATTCATCCGCAACGCCAAACCATTCTCGTCGATCTGGGGAACCTGCTACTCAGCGATTTACCTGGATTAAGTTCGTATTTAAAAACTGCTTTGGAGGCTTCATACCAGCTAGAAGAAGACAAAACCTACTTCGGTGCTGCCAAAGCTTTCCCCCTGAACATGGAAATTGAGTCGATTTACGGCTTCTCTAACCCTAGTGGAGATGACGGGGCGTATTTGCCGACGTTGCCTGACAGCCGCGCCCTTTCCCTGAAGGTACATTACAGTCTCTCCCAGCTACCGGAAAACAACGGCTATATTCCGCGTCTTGCCGACGAACGGATTGGATACTTCACGACGGTTTACAAGGATTTTTCCAGTAAAAGTGGTAAAGATCCGTTTGTGCGCTACATCCAGCGCTGGAATCTAGAAAAGCAAGATCCCGCAGCTTCCTTGTCGCCACCCAAAAAACAAATTGTCTTCTGGATTGAAAATACTGTCCCGGTTGAGTACCGCGACGCCATCCGCGAGGGCGTTTTGATGTGGAACGCCGCGTTTGAGAAGGCGGGATTCAAGGATGCGATCGCAGTGCAGCAGATGCCAGAAAATGCGACTTGGGACCCGGCTGATGTGCGCTACAACACGATTCGCTGGTTCAATTCTTTGGATGCCGCATTTGCATTAGGGCCGTCGCGGGTTAACCCGTTGACTGGGGAAATCTTGGATGCTGACATTATCGTGGACGCTGACTTTGTGAATTCGTTCAAGCAGGAATATCGCCACCTGATCGAACCGAACCAGAAGGGGAACAGCAGTATTTGTCACCGTGGCTTCTTGCCTTCTCACTCGTCTAAACAAGGTGCAGCGCGTGGTGGTGCCAACAGACAGGTCAAACCTTCGTTATTAGAACAGGATGGTCACAACCATCGGTGTGAGGGAATGCAATTTGCCAATCAAATGGCAGTTGGGTCGCTGTCGCTGTCACTATTGCAGAATGTCAGTCCCAGAAGCGATCGCATGAAAGAGTATATTCATCAATTTGTGCGATTGCTGATTGCTCACGAAGTCGGACACACTCTAGGCTTAAGACACAACTTCCGTGGCAGTACCCTCTTAAGACCAGAGGAATTGAATAACACTGACATCACCCGCGCTAAGGGGATGGTGAGTTCCGTCATGGACTATCTGCCACCCAACTTGGCACCCCAAGGGGTCAAGCAAGGAGATTACTATACCAGCAAGGTGGGGGCTTATGACGAGTGGGCGATTGAGTATGGTTATAAACCCAGCGGCGGGGTAATTCCCATCGCCGAACAGCGGTTTCTCGATGAGATTGCCAAAAAATCGAGTCAGCCGGAATTAGCTTATGCCTCCGATGAGGACAGCTTTGACCTCGATCCCACTGTGAACCAATATGACATGAGTCTCGATCCGCTAGGCTACGCGCGATCGCAACTGGATATCGACCGCCAACTATGGGATCGTCTCAATAAAGGGTATCCCGGCACCGGCGAAAGTTACAGCGAAGTCAGCGATCGCTTTAACACCGCGTTTATGCACTATTTGCAAAACGTGTTCTTGATTACTAAATATATTGGTGGACAATCGTTTTACCGGGATCGCCCCGGAAACCGCAACGGACGCTTACCCTTTGAACCTGTGCCAGTCGCCAAGCAGCGAGAAGCCTTGGCAGCATTGCAAAAGTATGTCTTTGCGGAAGACGCTTTTAATTTCCCGCCGGATCTACT
>NZ_JACJOQ010000108.1:0-3104 GCF_014695635.1 Coleofasciculus sp. FACHB-712
GGTTCGTTCCTTGCCCGTGAAGGGATGATTGTGCAGGTAAATTAAAAAATGCAAAATTAAAAATTAAAAAATAAGATTGTTTATTTTTAATTTTTAATTCTTATCGGTCGCGCATAAAAGCCCAGATGGTTCGCCACTGGGCGCTGTCGCATGGGGATTCGAGTATGAATCGGTGAATTGAGCGATGCTGCTAACACTTCGCTAGGCTTCTCTCCACGACGCGCTACCACCAGCGTTGTCGAACCGCCGCCATCCAAGTTCAGCGCCCGATAAACACCCAAC
This sequence comes from Coleofasciculus sp. FACHB-712, assembly GCF_014695635.1. Classification (NCBI taxonomy): domain Bacteria; kingdom Bacillati; phylum Cyanobacteriota; class Cyanophyceae; order Coleofasciculales; family Coleofasciculaceae; genus Coleofasciculus; species Coleofasciculus sp. FACHB-712. Next base: position 283 of record NZ_JACJOQ010000108.1, read on the forward strand.
TCGGCAAGAATATTTTGCAGCTCAATTATACTGACACCCTCACTATAGAAACGCTGGCGACCATCAACCAGAATTAACCACAATTTCTCGCCGCTTTCATCAGTCGCAACCACTGTGCGCGGAAATAACTTTTTTTGATCGCGGTTATCTTTCATCACCACTAAGTTGCCGCGTTCGATGATGATTTCGCCGCCTGCCAAAGCTTGAGCCGTATCCGCAGGACAACTCGCCTTGCTGATTTGGGCACGATTATCCTGAGAAAAACACAAAACAGGCCAGCCTCGCTCAAACGCAGAGTAGGTGACGCCGTTAGAAATCGCCTGCCCCAATACGTTCACGGGTTCGCCACTGTGGGGATAATATAACAGCCATTGCTCTTGGAATGGGTAAAAAAAGCTACCATTGATTGCCAATTGCAAGTTAAATTCCCGCAAAAAGTCACTGGTCGTTTGTGCTACGGTTTCTTTTCCTTGGGTGGGTTTTCCTGGCGTTACTAACACCCCAATTCCTGGCGCTTTTAGGTCGATAGTGACAACGTGGATCGTTAGGGGGCGCGGTGTTGAGCGGGGAATGCGCCGATAAACGATACCTTGAAATAGCGGTTGCTGAACGTCGGTGCGGGGTGGACGTCTTAGACACGAAACGCCATAGAAGACACTATAGAGTCCCAGAGACAACAGCACCAGACTAAGGGCAATGGCACTGAGCGATCGCTTCCAGGGAAATTTGCGTCGTTTGCTCATACTGGTTGAGGATTTTTCGACAGCCACGGATTATCCCAAGATATCCGCTAATTTTGAAGCAAGAGTCGCGATCGCATTCTCATTGCTAAGAGCGATCGCGCATCATTGAATAGCACTTAGGATAAAAAAGAGTTTTAAGTTCGTAGGACGCAAGCCATGCGATTACAGTGGTTACTGTGGGGAGCAATCCTCAGCGTTGGGCTGTCAGCACTGCCCGCTCAAGCACAGATAACAGATGCTAAAGTAGCGGCATTCGCAGAAGCGCTCAGGAAGGCAGCACCCCAAACCGGAAAACAGGACGATGGACTCTACAGCGACTGGCAAATCAAACTAAACAACATTTCCCCCTGGTCAAAACAATGCACCGGACGTGCCCTAAGCACAGCGGAATTTGAAGCAAATCCCGCCACCGCACGGAAAGTTGTAGAGTGCATCATGGGCAATATTCTTCGCCAACAGTATCAAGCGGCGGGTAACAATGAATCCGTAGCGGTACAACGGGCGGCTGCTTGGTGGATGACAGGCGATCCCACCCGCTATAACAGTAAAGACATCGCTTCCTACATCCAAAAAGTTTCTGGTTTTTACCAGCAGTCGCGCTCAACTTCATCCACAGTACCGCCTGCCTCAACCCCACCCAAACCTGCTACCCAACCAGCGGCTAAACCAACTCCAACTCCCACGCCATCACCATCACCCACCTCAAACCAGCCACCCGCAAAACCCCCTGTCACAACGGCGGCGGCTACCAATTCAGCAAAGATTTCTGATACCCATGTAGGGGCACTGGTGGAAGCGTTACGACGGGCAGCACCGCAAACTGGCACCGCTGATGATGGACTGTACAGCGAGTGGCAAGTTAAACCAGACAATATACCCGGCTGGTCACAACAATGTATCAATCGGGAACTAACACCAGCGCAATTTGAAAACAGTCCCGTAACCGCACGAAGCATTCTGGTGTGTGTCATGCGCGACGTGTTGCGGGACGAGTTTCAGGCGAGTGGCAACAATGAGGTGGTAGCGGTACAACGGGCGGCTTCCTGGTGGATGACGGGCGATCCGACCCGCTATAACAGCAACGAAACCGGCCCTTATACAGAAAAAGTTCTTGGTTTCTATCAAGAGTTGCGCTCAACTTCATCGGCTTCACCACCTACTTCTAACCAGGCAGCTACAAATTCAGCGACAGAGCCGAAGTTATTTCCCCATCGCTAAACTGCTCGTAGTAGGGCATAGGAACCTAGAAGAGGGAGCAATTTCCTTTTAAGGGTAGGTTATTTTTCCTTCTTCCCCAACTAAGTCCGGGAATACTGCTGATAGGAGGCTCTAGCTCCTATCGGCAGCAGCCAATCCAATTAACATTTCTAGTGCAGCGTGAATTCTCCTAAAGAAAAGGTATTTTCCCACTTCATGCTCAAGGAAATCCATGAGCAATCAGAAGTTGTCCGAACTTGTTTAGAGGCTTTCTCAGAAATTCGTTTCAACGATCAACAGCCACGGCTTGAATTGACTCAACAACCTCTAAACTTAGGTTTATCATCCAACTTTTACGATGGTATAGACCAGATTAAAATTCTTGCTTGTGGCAGTAGTCTTCATGCCAGCTTGGTAGGTAAATATCTATTAGAGCAAGTGGCTAAAGTGCCAACAAGCGTACACTATGCCTCAGAATTTCGGGATGCACCATCGCCTGCAACTCCGAATACTCTCATTGTTGGCGTTACCCAATCTGGAGAAACCGCAGATACTCTCGCTGCCTTAGAAATAGAAAAACAGCATTGTTCTGGTGAAACTCGATTTTTAGGAATTACCAATCAGGCGGGAAGTTCCTTAGAAAAGCTGGTAGATCGTACAATTCATACTTTGGCAGGAAGTGAAGTAGCGATCGCTGCCACCAAAACCTTTGTCGCTCAGTTGATAGCGTTCTACTGTTGGGCGCTTGATGTAGCATACTGCCGTCAAACTCTATCGAGCGATCGACTGCATCAAATCCTCACGCAATTGCGCCAAATCCCCGATCAAATTGATTTAATTTTACAAAGCCAAAAGCACGCCGTCGAGCAGCTAGCCAAAGAC
>NZ_JACJOQ010000109.1:0-4345 GCF_014695635.1 Coleofasciculus sp. FACHB-712
TATGCACCCCTATTTTGGGATAGAGGCTACCCGTTTGTTTACATTTCTTACATTTCTAAAAAGACCCCAACCGCTAACAGCTCATCAACCTGAGCATCCTCTTCAAAGCGAGGAATTCGATGGGCATTCCAAAAGAAAATTCTGTGGGGGCATTCTTTGAATGATAATACTGCTGTTAAACGTTCTTAAATAGGTAGGTACAAAAAACTAGAAACCCGTAGGCTAAAGGCTTGGGATAAGGACGCTACTTGCTCCTAACCCATAGACGAAATGTTACTGACTTAGTTCACATGACTTAGTTCACAATCCGCACGATATCAGCATTGTTCATTTTGCTCAACCTTGTTAATCCCCGCATTCTATTTTTTATTCAGTTGGATAAAATATATGGGGCAATTGAGAAAATTTGGTTGGTACGTGCTACCCTGTCACTTCACAGATTTCAGAAATTAGGAAACTAGACTGCTACGATGAAAAATAATGGAGTGGTTGCGATGGGCGAGAAACACAGCGTTCGAGAGCCAGTTGGGGACTTGCTCATACAAGCACAGCCAGCGGTTTGCCGCATTCTAGACGCCAATTTAGACCGAGCCAGAGAAGGCTTGCGGATTATCGAAGAATGGTGTCGCTTTGGCGTGAATAGCTCCCAATTAGTCAATGAATGCAAGCAAATGCGGCAGGAGCTAGCCAAATGGCATGGCATGGAGCTTCGGGCTGCACGGGATACCCCAGGTGATGCGGGCACGGAGTTGACCCATCCTCAAGAACAACAGCGCTCTAGCATTCAGCAGCTGTTGCAAGCCAATTTTGCTCGCGTGGAAGAAGCCCTGCGGGTGCTGGAAGAATATAGCAAGCTTTACGACCCCGATCTAGGCTCGGCGGCAAAGCAATTACGCTATCGGGTGTATACGCTGGAGAGCAATTTGCTGGCTTACCGACGACATCAGGTACTGTTGCGATCGCATCTATACCTCGTTACTTCTGCCTCAGAACAGCTATTTTCCATCGTTGAAGCCGCCCTGCAAGGGGGACTGACTCTGGTACAGTATCGAGAAAAAAATGCCGACGATTCTGTGCGAGTCGCTCATGCTGCTAAACTCCGCCAGCTATGCCATCAATACGGTGCCCTGTTTATTATGAACGACCGGGTGGATCTGGCTTTGGCAGTGAATGCCGATGGCGTGCATCTGGGACAACAAGATATCTCCATCGCCCTCGCCCGACAGTTGCTAGGGCCACAACGCCTGGTTGGTCGCTCCACCACGAACCCGGAAGAAATGCAGCGAGCTATCCAGGAGGGTGCTGACTATATCGGAGTTGGCCCCGTTTATGAAACTCCAACCAAAGTAGATAAAGCTGCTGCTGGTCTGGATTATGTCCGCTATGCGGCTGAAAATGCCTCGATTCCCTGGTTTGCCATTGGGGGCATTGATGCGAATAACTTAAATGATGTGCTGGAGGCGGGAGCCGAACGAGTGGCAGCGGTTCGCGCCATCATGCAGGCAGATCAGCCGATGTTAATGACTCAGTATTTCCTCTCCCAGCTGAGTCGTCTGCAAACTCTCCGCTCTGTTGATGTTCGCGTTCCCCAATCTTATGTTTAGTCCGTCTGGTCAGATCGCGCTGCAAGTGAATGGGGAACCCCGCACCTGCCCGCCCGACACTAAATTGCCCCAGTTGTTAGAGCATCTGGGGTTAAATCCTCGCCTAGTGGCGGTTGAGTACAACGGTGAGATTCTCCATCGACAGTTTTGGTCGCAAACGGAGATCAAAGAGGGGGACGCGATTGAAATCGTCACCATCGTCGGCGGCGGCTAATTGGAACCTCAGAGATGAAGATTGAACAAGGAATGGCTGAAGATAAATTCCCGGCTGTTTCTCGGAAAACAGCCACAAGATTTACTCCCCATACTGTACTTTTCATCTGTGGTTTCTAGTCCAGTTCCTGGGTAACGCACAGCGATTCGCGTTATCCCTCATCCGTCATCCTTTCGAGTACGGATTCCCCGTGAGGAAATCCGCCCCGCATTGATCCCGCGCCAGTCGGGTGGAGGCGATACATTAAAGATGTAGCTCGGATCGCTCGATAGTTAGGAAGATGCTAGGAGTTGCTGCCAGCCGCTACAGTTTTAATCAGATTGAATAGGCACAGTATGTATGCGTAATAAACTGCTTTCAGCAATTAAACCCCTTTTGAAATCTTTGTTCGTCTTTGGCCTGATCCTTACCCTGACGCTAGGTCATGCTGACGGAGCCTTAGCAGCTCGCTCAGGCGGTCGGATTGGAGGGGGTTCTTTTAGAGCGCCCAGCCGCAGCTATTCGCCTCCTAGCCGCACCTACGCGCCACCATCCGGCGGATATTATCCGGCTCCTTATCCTGGGGGTGGATTTGGGGGTGGATTTGGGTTCCCGTTGCTATTTCCCTTCTTTGGCATCGGGGGCGGATTTGGCGGTCTGTTTACAATTTTGATTTTCCTGGGAATCGCTAACTTCTTGGTTTCCAGCTTCCGCCGCGTGGGTGTTGGCGACGCAGGTGAAGCCGATTCTCTGGGCTACGGCAATCCCAAAGTTTCCGTGGCAGAGGTGCAAGTGGGTCTTTTGGCAGAAGCTCGCAGCTTGCAAGGAGAATTAGACGAGTTGGCGCGTACATCTGATATGAGTTCCGCCATCGGTCGTGCCCAAGTGCTTCAGGAAAGTACTCTAGCTTTGCTACGTCACCCGGAATACTGGGTGTATGGGGCAGCAGAATCTCAGCAAACAGCGTTACAAGCCGCAGAAGCCAAGTTTAATCAGCTAGCTCTGGGTGAACGCAGCAAAGTCACCGAAGAGACTCTCTCGAACGTCAATAATCAGCTCAAGGCAGCAACGCCCAAAGCATCTTTACCGGCGGGATCTGAGGAAGCTGGCAAGCTGGCAAATCAGATGATGGCAGAAGGACCTAGTGAATACATTATTGTGACGATTTTGGTGGGTGCCGAAGGCAATCTACAACTGCCGAAAATCAACAGCACTGACGATTTGCGTCAAGCCTTGCGTCAGATTGGTGGCATCGGGAGCGATCGCCTACTTGCAGTAGAAATTCTCTGGGCACCTCAGGCAGAAGGCGACACGCTTACCTCTGATGATTTGCTGGCTGAGTATCCCAATCTCAAACTTGTTTAACCCTCAACGGATACGGGCACTCTTGCTATGCGCCCCTATCTATTTCTCCTGAAAAGGAGGCTGGTAATCAGCCTCCTTTTTCAATTCTCATGGTGTCTAAATAGGAAGCATTTCTAATTTATTTTTTCCCTTGAGTTGGTATTATTAGTATTACTAAATAATAAAAACATAGGCGTTTTTAAGAATTTTGCTTAAATTGCTATCATAAGGAATTACGTTTAAGTTGATAAAATCATTTTACCAGCAAAGTAGTTTATCAATAACAATTTTTTGTTCCTCGTTAAATTTTAAAACCTGACACCTCCCTACAAATTCAAAGCTATTTTAGAAGCTATTTAAAGCGTTTCTGCTCACTGCGATAGCGGAGCAATTCAGCAACAAAAGCGACAAAACCTGACACAATCATCAGCATGACGCTGAGAGCGTTGATATCTGGTTTGACGCCAGTGCGGATGCGGCTAAAGATTTCTAAGGGTAAAGTTGTGGCACCCGTACCAGCAGTGAAGCTGGCAATGAGAAAGTCGTCCATGCTGAGGACAAAGGCTAACAGGCAACCGGAAATAATTGCTGGCATTAATTCTGGAAGCAACACCTGGATAAAAGCTTGTACTGGCGTCGCCCCTAAATCGAGGGCAGCTTCTTCTAAATGGGGGTTTAAACCGCTAATTCGAGAAGAAACCACCAAGGCGACGTAGGCAAGACAAAAGACGACATGAGCTGCCACAATTGTCCACAAGCTCAACGGCATACCAATAACGGCTAAAAATACCAGCGTGGCAACAGCGATCGCAATATCGGGAATAATCAGCGGCAGGTAAGAAACGCCGCGATACAAGCTTTTCCCCGGAAAGGTATAACGGGCTAAACCAACTGCCATTATGGTGCCTAAGACGGCAGCGATCGCTACAGCACACAAAGCCACGGTTAGGCTATTTTGCAGCGCCGTCAGGATACGGGTATCCTGAAACAGCTTTAGATACCATTTGAAGGTGAATCCCTCCCAACCGGCACTATAGGTAGATTCGTTAAAACTATAAAACGTCAGTACCAGAATGGGCAGGTACATATAAAAGAACATCAGCAGTGTGAAAATAACCTGCCAAGAAATACGAGGTTTATCCTGGGACTTCAACATAATCTCTAAAGGGATTTCCTCCTGCTGATGGCTGACGGTGCCTGTCAT
>NZ_JACJOQ010000011.1:0-2119 GCF_014695635.1 Coleofasciculus sp. FACHB-712
GCCTTCGCACCCGGTAGCAGCGGTTGGAAAAATGCCCAAGGCGAAGAAACACGCTGGATCGAACTGTTCTTACGCGGTGGCAATGCCTGGGAGTCCTTCAAGCGTCCGTCAGTGGGCACGCAGATAGAGATTATCTGACAATTTTTCTGGGGTTGGGCAAATAATCCCATTGAAACCTCTCCCTAGCCCCCTCCTAAAAGGAGAAGGAATCGGAATAAATGTTTTTTATTTTTACGGGCAATAGGGGAGTTGATAGCCCCTCCCCGCAAGCGGAGAGGGGTTGGGGTGGGGTTCCGGATGCTGAGGAATTATGTCTAATTCGCCGGACATAATCTTAACCAAGAAGTTCTATTCAACCTCAACCCTCAGCCCTCAGTCCTCAGCCCTCAGCCCTCAGTCCTCACTCCTCCGCCCAATGTTTCGCTCTTTCAACTGCTTTTTGCCACATTGTAAAATTCGCCTGTGCCTGGGTGACTCCCGCACCGGGTTGAAAAGTTCGGTCGATTTGACGACTCGCGGTTAATGTAGTGTAATCTTGCCAAAAATCAACTGCCAAACCAGCAGCAAAAGCAGCACCTTGTGCAGAAGCATCAAGAACGGCTGGGCGTTCTACTGGTATTCCTAAAACATCCGCTTGAAACTGCATTAAAAAGTCATTTTGACAAGCTCCGCCATCTACTTTTAGTAGGGAAATGTCGGTGCCGCTATCTTGGTTGATTGCTTGTACAACTTCTTTGACTTGGAAGGCGATCGCTTCCAGCACCGCCCTGACCATGTGTTCTCGCTGCACCCCGCCCGTAATGCCGAAAAATGCCCCCCTGGCACTCATATCCCAGTGCGGCGCACCCAAACCACTCAACGCGGGAACGAAGTAAACACCCCCGTTATCCGCCACCTGCTGCGCCATTCGTTCTGTATCTGTCGCCGCAGTAATGAGTTTAATGCCATCCCGCAACCATTGGATGCAGGCTCCAGTGGTAAATATACTGCCTTCCATGCCATAACCGACTTGGATTTTTCCGTCATTGCCTGTCTGTGTCCAAGCGACAGTCGAAAGGAGTTGATTGCGCGATCGCTGTATTTTTTCTCCGGTATGTGTAACCAAGAAGCAGCCAGTGCCATAGGTGCATTTTAATAAACCAGGGCGATCGCAACCATGAGCAAATAAGGAAGCTTGTTGATCGCCTAAAATCGCCGTAATGGGCACCTCACTGCCTAATAATTCCGGCTGAGTGTAGCCAAATAAGCCTAAACTTGGCTGAATTTTTGGCATCAAATGAACCGGAATTTTAAATAAATTCAGTAGCGTCTGATCCCACTCCCGCGAAGCCAGATTCATCAACATCGTGCGGCTGGCGTTACTATCATCCGTGGCGTGTACCTTACCGCCCGTGAGGTTCCAGAGAATCCAGGTATCAATCGTGCCTGCTAAAACATTCTCTAAATCGATGGGGGGATGTTCTCGTTGAATTTCCTCCAACAACCAAGTTAATTTAGTTGCAGAAAAGTAGGCATCTAATACTAACCCTGTGCGATCGTAGATATCTGCTGCATGACCTTGACTTGCAAGTTGATTGCACAGAGGTGCCGTGCGTCGGTCTTGCCAGACAATGGCATTATGTAAAGGTCGCCCCGTGGTTTTGTCCCACAATAGACAAGTTTCTCGCTGCACGCTTAACCCAATCGCAGCAATATCTTTTGCACTGATGTCCGCCTTCTGCAATACAGTCTGCATCGCCCAACAAGTATCTTGCCAAATTTCTCTGGGGTCATGCTCTAACCAACCCGGTTGGGGATAATACTGAGTGAGTTCTTTGTAAGCAGAGCTAACAATCGTCCCTTCAGCATTAAATAAGATCGCTCGGTTGCCGGTAGTACCGAGGTCTAGGGCGAGAACGTAGGCAGGCGTCGATGCAGTCATTGCAAGCTTTATTAGTAATAAATTGAGAGTTTTTCAACGGGCGAATTAAGCCGAAGTCTCGATCGTCAACGTTGCCAAGAATGCTAAGAAAGCGATCGCTGCTACACGCATCAGACTTTGAGCGTGCAACGTCTACGTTTCTCGGCTTTTTTGTATTCCTCATAACAGACTAACTTCACTCAGAGCCTTTCCTGGGGT
>NZ_JACJOQ010000110.1:0-11249 GCF_014695635.1 Coleofasciculus sp. FACHB-712
TGAAACGGATCGATTTCATAGAGTCCCTCTCTCCTAATTTGTCGAAATTAGCACTATTAAGATTTGTTGATCGGATCAGACGAAACAACTGCCTGAACGACCTCTCTTATTTGCTCAAATTTTGGAGCTTCTGACATCTGTACCTAGGTATACTTGCAATAAATCTTTAGAAAAGGCAATAGAAGTCAATAATTTGGCTTAACTTGGCGATAAAAACTGAATTTTGGGTAATAGTGGGTCTTCAACCACACCAATTCCCTTAAATCCCCACCGTTGCAGCAACCCTTTTACCTGGCTTCCAGAGATTGACTCAACAGCGAAGCGATCGCTAACATCTGGGGCATGGGCGTTGAGATAGCTTAGCGCATCAAAATGTTCGCCAAACATCAACAAATAGCCAGAGCTACTGGTTGAAGAACTTGTATCGGGTTGAGCTAAAAGATATTGACCATCAGCTCTCGAACGAATTAGGTAATAGACTTGGGAAAACATAGAAAATGCAAAGATAATAGGCTAATCCGTAATTGAGAATTGGACGGGAAGAAACCATTAGCCATTTCCTCATTTAAGATTTTCCAACTTAATTCTCGGATCGGCTACCTTAAGCAACAAATCAGCGATAAGATTGCCGACAATCAGCATCACCGCTCCCATAATTAAACTTGCCATGACTAAGTAAATGTCTTGGATAGTAACTGCCTGTAAAATCAACCGTCCTAATCCCGGCCAATTGAAGAAAAATTCGGCAATAAATGCACCACTTAACAAGCTGGCAAACTCAAATCCTAAGAGCGTTATTAGGGGATTAATCGCATTGCGGAGGGCATGAACATAAATCACTCGATCTTCGGGGAGTCCCTTGGCACGAGCTGTCTGGATGTAGTCTTGGCGGAGAACATCCAGTAATTCCCCTCTAGTAATTCGCTGCAAACCAGCAAAACTGGTGACACTCAGCGCCAGGGTGGGCAAAATCATGTGCCAACCGATATCCAAAATTTTACCGAACCAGGATAAATCAGCGTGATTGATGCTGGTTCTGCCACCAACTGGAAATAGGGGTGAAGTGTACTGGGCGAAAATTAGCAACACCAGCGCCGTGATGAAGCTGGGAAACCCTTGTCCGGCGTAGCTCAGCACTTGCAGGAGGCGATCGCTAGCGCGATTTTGGTTAACCGCACCGACGATCCCCAGTGGAATCGCGATCGCCCACGTCAGAATCACCGATGCGATCGCGAGTTCCAATGTCGCTTGGATACGCTCCCACAACAGCGATGACACCGAACGCTGATAGACAAAACTCGTACCAAAATTGCCATAGCGCAAAATCTGCCACAGCCACCGTCGGTACTGTTCAATCGCTGGTTTATCCAAACCAAACTGTTGCCTGAGTTCCTCAATTCGTTCCGGGGAAATTTTGGGATTCTGCCTCAAAGTATCTAAATAATCTCCCGGAGCCATCTGACTAATTGCAAAACTCAGCGTCGAGGCTAGAAACAAAGTCAAAATTGCCTGTAATAGCCGTTTTGCCACGTAGAGAAAAGTTTCACTTGTAACCAGCCTTTTGAGCCAATTTAAACTAGCTGTTAACCCATTCTGACCTGAAGAATTTCTAGTAGAAGTCATGAAATATAGAATCCCATATCGCCAAAATTTTTGTAACTTGCTAATCGCTAATTGTTTAATAGCTTGTTTTCCATTAGCAATTAGCAATTAGCCATGAGCAGTTGCTCCCTAATACTCAACCAGCGTCACAATTGGCACATCAGGAAGTCGTTGACGCCCACCTAAATCTCTTAGCTCGATGATAAATCCAAATCCTACTAAGGTGCAGCCAATTTTCTGTACCAGCTCAGCCGTTGCCGTTGCCGTTCCACCCGTCGCGATCAGATCGTCCACAATCAAAACACGGCTTCCGGGATGTAGAGCATCTTGATGCATCTCTAGGCGATCCATCCCGTACTCTAATTCATACTCAACCGTGTGAACAGCACCTGGTAACTTTCCAGGCTTCCGGACGGGGATAAACCCAACTCCCAGTTTGTATGCCAGAGGTGCCCCAATAATAAAACCCCGCGACTCCATCCCAACGACGTACTCTGGAGACAACTGGGCGCACTTTTCGGTTAAGGTTTCAATGGTGTAGCGCAGTCCTTCCGGATCTCGCAGTAGCGTCGTTATATCCCGAAACAGAATTCCTGGTTTAGGAAAGTCTGCAATGTCGCGTATCAGAGACTTGAGATCCATAGCAGCTCGTAAAAAGAGGGTTGTAGGTAAACTCGGTATCCGTTGCATCACAGAGGCAGGATCTCCCCCGGATGTGCAAGGATATACCTGGAAAATCGTACACTAGAAGGCTGCACGGTTTTGGAGCATTCCTAACACTCAAGAGCCAGCGGGCAGCTATTGAGGCGTGTGAGTAGTCGTATCTATATGATTCAAGTACAACCACCTCCAAAATCATCCACTTGCCCGAAGCTTCAATCCCGATCGCGACACCCTGATTTTAGTAAAATCCAGCTGGGCATATAAATAATCGGATAGCAGATGGACACAAATGTAACCGTCAAAAGTCATTGATTTCCATATGCAATTCGTTGTAGCCCGTGCGAGCCATCAACCAGTTCAACTGTCCTGCTATTTGGAATGAATCTTTCTGTGAGCGTAATGCCATTAAACAGTCCTCCACGAGAGTCAATGCCGCTGATTTTAGACAATCTCCCTGACCCACCGATTTCGTCGTCAAGTGGGTGTCCGCGTCGAACTCGGCTACAAATTGACCTGATGCTACTAGCAATAGAAGCCCTGGAATTGGGAGGGTCTGAAGCAATGCTGACAGTGGCGAAGGATTTGGAACTCCAGGGAATTATCAAAAATCGGGTACACCTTTGGCGAATCCGAAGCAGCAACCCGCTACGACGATCTTATACACGCCGTTTGCTAACCCTGGATGAAGCCAAAGCGATGGTGATCCTAGTCTGCCATCTAGCACGGCGGTTAACCGTGTTGATCCGGCAGCTGCTACTGGCTTATCAACAACTGCGTGACAAGCAGGTGCCATTAGAACATCATTTTCGCTTGTCTGAGTATTTAGAAAGGTTCCGCGCTCACTTCCGGAGCCGAATGAATCCACGACGCGCTGGTGTCGCCGCCTATAACTCTGATGAGAAGTTAAACAATCTGGCTATTGAGCTGTTAAGCGAGCTGCTATTTTGTACGGGAACGTCTGGAATGCAAAGATTTTGGAGCAGCCTTTTTGATGGAGAAGTGTAACTTTCATAGAAAAGGAGTAATCGGTAATCAAGAATAAGAGTGATGAGCATTGGTGTTGCGTTTTAAGACGAGAAGAAAGTTCTTGAATTAAAAACTCAACCCTCAAAACTTAAAACTTTTCCCGACTTACCAGTTACCAATTACCAATTACCTATTAGTTTTTTCCCGACTTACCAGTTACCAATTACCAATCACCAACTGAAAATGACTATTCGCCGTCCGTACAGTCTGCCTAACTGCACGCTGATCCTAGAAGGGTTAAGCGATGCTACAGCTGCTGGTCAGGTGGACACCCGACCCTTAATGTCTATCCTGGTTAATGCTGAGTGCCATTTTGCGGGTAAGGAGAAGCCATTAACGGGAGGACGTGACTTTTTTGAAAGCCTGGTGACAGCAGCCAGCAACTATGCTCAAGAATTCTTGAGTGGGGTGCCTCACTCCCATAGTCTGAAAGACAAGCCAAGCTTAGTGCAGTTTCAGAAAATAGATGCCCATCTGCATCGGTTAATTGTTGAGTCGCCGGGAAGTGGTGGAGACTCGACTCATAGTGGCGCATCCAGTGGGACAGCCACAACCCTCCAAGCAAGACAAGTTGATATCACGACGGTACAGCTGTTTGATTTGGTGGAGGCGGTGGATCAGTTCCTGGCTGATGGTCGCACCCTGCCAGACATCATGCTGTCAATCGCGCCGGTTCCGAAACGCTATGCGAAGGCTGAAGTGCCGGTGGCACAACGCGCCGCACCAGCAGCAGTTGGGGTCACGAGTTTGGCGTTGGCAGCGATCGCGTTTTCTAGGGTTCCCCCTCCCGAAGTCAAGAACCTCAAAGATCCCTTGCCCCAGCCCAACAGCTTAACGACGCCTGCTAGCCCTGTCTCGTCCGAGCAGCCGACAGCAAGCCCCACGTCATCTAGCGCTGAAGCTACCGACTTGGAAACCCTGGTGACAGCAGCACCAGAGCTGACCGATCCCACCCAGTTGTACTTCTTACAACGGAAACTGCAAAACAACATTTATCAGAAGTGGACGACCCGCCGCCAGTTTCGGCAAGACTTAGTTTATCGGGTGGGCGTAGGGAAAGACGGAGCTGTGGTGGGTTACAAGCCAGTTAACTCAGCCGCACGCGATCGCTTAGAAGAAACTCCGCTCCCAGAATTGCTCTATATCCCTGCCACTGGTAGCGACATCAGCAAAGAACCCCTGGCTCAGTTCCGGGTGGTATTTACTAGACGAGGCGTCCCCCAAGTGAGTCCCTGGTATGGGTATAAAGAAAAGCCCAGCCTCGGTCCAGAAATTACCGACTCAGCTCAGATAGAGAGTTTAGAAGCTCGGCTTTCCGAACAACTCAAGCAAAATTGGCAAGCCACTCCCAGTTTTCCACGGAGCTTACAATACCGTGTCGCCGTAAACAAAGACGGTGTCGTCGCCGATTACGAGCCACAGAATCAACCAGCCTTTGATTACGAGGATGAAACGCCCCTGCCTAAACTCTTCCAGCCGAGCAACTCGCCAGACGCTGTCCCACAGGAACCCCTCGCCCAATTCAGAGTGGTGTTCGCACCCAACGGCACCATCGAAGTTAGGTCGTTGCAGAGAAATTGAGAGCAGTCAATAGTCAGGAGCCAGTTGTGAGGAGTCAGTTGTGAGGAGTCAGTTGTTAGCCTTTCCTCTAAACACTAACAACTAACCCCTCACAATTTACTTAACGGGTTTAACAGGTTTCTTGACCTGAAAATAAGCCTCCAAAACTTTTAACACCATTGGGGCTGCTACCTTACCGCCGCCGCCTCCAGAATGTTCCGCAAACGCCACAACTACAATCTTTGGCTTGTCCGCAGGCGCATAGGCACCAAACCAGGCGTGAGACAGTCCTGGTGGAGCCTCTGCCGTACCACTCTTCCCGGCAACCGGGGGTAGCGTTGGCGCATTCACCGCTTTTCCAGTGCCGCTAGTCACAACGCTCCGGAGTCCTTGGCGCACCACCCTTAGCGTTTCTGGTTTCATATTCAAGGACTCTCGCCAGTTTTTGGACGCCTCATTATCTTTGAGCAGGTGGGGTTTAACTCGATAGCCACCATTTGCCGGAACCGCAAACATCACGGCAACTTGTAGCGGCGTCGTTTGCAAGAAGCCCTGACCAATGGACATATTCACCGTGTCTCCGATAGTCCATTCCTGCTTCAATCGCTTCTCCTTCCAGGCTGCATCCGCAACCAACCCCGGCAATTCTTCGGAAGCTAACTCAATCCCCGTTTTTTGACCAAAGCCATACTTCCGAGTCCAGTCAATCAAGGTGGGACCACCTATTCCTTTACCAATCTGATAAAAGAAAGTATCGCTACTCATCGCTAGCGCCCCAACAAATCCCAAGGGGCCAAATCCAGCATGGTTCCATTCCCCAAACCGAATCCCACCGACGGTTAAGTAAGGATAGGTTGCTAATACCGTATTCGGAGAATATTTACCCGATTCAATCGCAGCGCTCGCGGTGACAATCTTGAAGGTACTCGCTGGTGGAAAGACTCTTAAAGCGCGGTTGACGAAGGGGTTGCCCTTACTTTGTACTTTCTTCCAAGTTTCTGGGGTGATCCGCTTAGAGAAAACGTTGGGATCGAAGCCTGGGCGGCTGACCATTGCCAAAATTGCCCCATTGTTGGGGTCCATTGCCACGATTGCGCCCTTGCGATCGCCCAATGCCCGCTCCGCAGCCTTCTGCAAATCCAGATCCAGCGTTAACTGCACATCCTTCCCAGCCTTCGCCTTTTTCTGACCAAGAATCCGCAGCACTTGACCCGCACCATCTACCTCAACTTGTTGACCGCCCCATTCTCCCCGTAGCGGTTTTTCAAAAGCTGCCTCCACACCCATCTGACCAATCACATCACCCAAGCGGTAGCCTTGATCTTTCATCTTGGCTAGCTCTTCATCGTTCATTTCCCCCGTATACCCTAAGACGTGAGCGCCCACCTCAGCGTTGGGGTAGTTTCGTACCCCTTCAATATCCACCTCTACGCCCTCTAGTTGGCTCCTGTACTCTTCAAGTGCCGTAATTTGGGCAGGATTGATGTCACGAGCAATTCGTAACAGCGAGGTCGAGGTATAACCGGCTTTTTCTAGTTGCTTTTGAATTTCTTTCTCAGGAACATTTAACAGTTCCGAAAGGCGGCTGAGGGTAGCAGGCCAATCCTTCTGCTTGCGGGCGATGGGCCACAAAAAAACCGAGTGAGACAGCCGACTGCTCGCCAAAACTCTTCCCTTGCGGTCGAAAATGGTGCCTCGGGCTGGCTGTTTGGGAATCAAACGAATCCGATTGTTTTCTGCCAGCTGTCGGTTACGTTCCCCCTGAACCACTTGTAAAAAAACTAAACGAGCGCCAATCCCACCCGCCAAGAGTAAGGTAACGAGCAACATGATAATTACAGATTGGAGACGTCGGCCCACAGTTCGGGGGGTGGATTGACGCCCAATTGAGGAAGACCGAGCGATTAAGGTCATAGCAGGAGGCTGAATAAATTGGCTCTAAACAGGGAAACAAAAGGTATTTTGAGTGGGTGGCAATTCACAGAGGGATTGCTCCTACATAGTGTACCGTCACACTTCAATAAGATGAACTGGAGGTGTCCTGAAAATGAGTGCCGTGGAAATAGCATCCAGCACAGAGCGGGAATCACTTGTACTTTGTCATGTACTTTTTCAGGTTCAACGAATCAAAGAATGGCAAATTTTTAAGCGAATCGCAATCGGACTGAGTCCGACAGCTAAAATAAACCAAAGTTAGCAATCAACGCTCAACCAAGCATCACCGGCTCAGCCTTCACAAAACAGACGCGACGGCGTGTGTTGAGCAATTCAAACCTCTGTGGGGCATCGCCACTGGGAATCATCAACTATGTCTCAAACTTCTTTAGCAGAACAACGCTCTCCGGAGACTACAAATGAACTGGATGTGGAACTCCGCAAGGTTTTTAAGGTATTCAATGGAGAAACAGCAGTCCGGGGGGTTGATCTGGAGATCCACCGAGGAGAATTTTTCAGTATTTTAGGCCCCTCTGGCTGTGGCAAGACCACAACTTTGCGCTTAATGGCTGGGTTTGAAACTCCCTCGGCAGGAGAGGTGCTGATTCAGGGGCAGACGATGAACCATGTGCCGCCCCACCGGCGTCCGGTGAACACCGTCTTTCAGAGCTATGCTTTGTTTAGCCATTTGAGCGTTTGGGAAAATATTGCTTTCGGATTGCGGATTAAAAAGCGACCCAGGACCGAAATTGCCGAACGAGTGCAAGAAGCGCTGAAGCTGGTCAAAATGGAAACCTATGCTAACCGCTTTCCTTCCCAGCTTTCTGGGGGACAACAGCAACGAGTGGCTTTAGCACGGGCGCTAGTGAATCGTCCAGCGGTGGTTTTGCTGGATGAACCTTTGGGGGCATTGGATTTGAAGCTGCGTAAACAAATGCAGGTGGAATTATCCAATTTACATCAAGACCTCGGTTTGACGTTTGTGATGGTGACGCACGACCAGGAGGAAGCGCTAAGTCTCTCCGACCGGATTGCAGTCATGCGCGGGGGCAAGATTGAGCAAATTGGTTCGCCTACTGAAATCTACGAGCATCCCAAAACGCCATTTGTGGCGGATTTCATTGGGGATACCAATCTGTTTGAGGGGCGGATTGAAGCTTCTGACTACTCAACGCTCAAAGTTGTCACCAAAAGCGGTTTGCCAGTTGTGGTGCAGCCGTTGGAGCCTTGGGATGAGATTGGTGTCCAGGAGGTTGTGGTATGCGTGCGTCCAGAGAAGATTCAACTGAGTCTCTATCCGCCAGCGATGCCAATCAACTGCTTTGAAGGTCGTCTGAAGCACGTGATGTACATGGGAACTCATGTTCATTATGTGGTGGAGTTACTTTCAGGCGATCGCTTAACGGTTCGGCAGATGAATACTGTGGGAATTGAGCCTGCCTTGCATACCCCTATCTATGCTCACTGGGCAGCTACCGATTGTCTGGCAATGAATACTTAGAGCCAATGCAGCGATCGCTACCCGTACGTCTCCCGACATTCCCAGCAGCGACCGGGCTGAATGCAGTTTCTACAAGCGTTAGAATCTCATGGTCAGACCAGTGCGAGCGCTTGCTTTCGGGGAACCCGGTCAACCCATTGGTCGTTGGCTAGAGACGCCGGAAGCGATCGCTTCCGGCTACCACCAACCATTAAAAAGTATTCATTCCCATCGATGACTGCCAGCCCTTTGCTGCACTGATTTTGCGCTCCTTTCCCCCAGAACTTGAAAAATTGACTCAGCGACCGATTCAATCACTCCGGGGCTGTCTTCTCAAAGTCAGGATGACGACTGGCAATTTGAGAAACCCCTACAAATCTAATGTTTGCCTGTCAAAATACTGACGCCCGAACTAGGTGAGCCGCTCCCTATAGAGCAATCTGTAAGATACTGTTAAAGAGAAATTAAAAATTAAAAATTAAAACTAAAAAATCACCTTGATAGTTTTTAATTTCCTCTTCTAAATTTTGACGATTGACGTGCAATTTTGCTGAATCCCGTGCCTCCAACTGCTCAACGGACGAACCCACAACACTCAACACGACGTAGGTTTTTACAAACGTCAGCTGCTGCTACCCTCGGACTGGCAATGTCTGGTTGCGGCTGGACGCTTGCCCAAGTGCGCTCGGCACCCGCCAACTCTGATGCATCCAACAACAAGTTATTGTATCTCTACACTTGGGCTGGCTATACCGATGAGGATTTGTTAAAACGCTTTACCAAAGAGACTGGAATCAAGGTCATTGCTGATGTCTATGATTCCAACGAAGCGATGCTAGCCAGGATTCAAGCATTGGGAGGCGGGGACTACAGCATTATTTACCCATCTGACTATACGGTGAGGAAGATGGTGGAACTGGGCTTGCTCAGTGAAATCGATCGCTCCCGTGTGGTAGGTTTGGATCGGTTGTTTCCCCGCTTCCAGAATCCCGTCTATGACCCAGAAAACCGCTACAGCATACCTCTGAGTTGGGGAACAACGGGTCTCATTTACAACACCCAGAAGCTGAAGCAACCACCAGCAGATTGGAATTATCTCTGGGACAATCAGCAGGCACTTTCTCGAAGGATGACCTTGCTGAATGATGTTCGGGAAGTAATGGGTGCGGTGTTGAAAATGCTGGGGTACTCTTACAACTCAAAAGACCCGCAGCAGATTAAACAGGCGTATGAAAAGTTAATGGCGCTCAAACCGGCCCTCGCTTCTTTCACCTCTGATGCCTGGAGAACTCAAATTTTAACTGGGGATTTGCTGCTGGCAATGGGATTTTCATCCGATGCCAATGAAATTATTCCAGAAAATAAAAACTTACAATATCTAATTCCTCGGAGTGGTTCTTCGGTGTGGACTGACACACTGGTCGTTCCGATAACAGCTCCCAATCCAGAAGGAGCTTATGCCTGGATTAACTTTATGTTGCAACCTGATGTCGCCGCTCAGATTTGCGAACGTTTAAGTTTCGCGACACCCAATCAAGCTGGCTACAATCAGCTACCTGATGAAATCCGTAACAATCAAATTTTATTTCCCCCAGAGGCGGTACTTGCCCAATGCGAAGGCGTTGCGCCGCTTGGAAAAGTTGCCGAAGTTTATGAATCCTATTGGACTCGATTGACGAGCAGCTAACATTAAATAATCTTGAGTTTTGAATGATGAATCGAAGCAACAATTGATACTTCATATCAATCATCTTTCATTAATAACTCAAAACTCAAAACTCAAAACTCAAAACTTTTTTCTGTCGTGTCTACCCCAACGTCTCCTCCCTCTATCCCCAATCCCACTCCCTCTGATGGAATCGAATCGCCAGTGCTAATGGGCAGCAGACGCCCCGGCTTGAAGTGGTTGGAACCAATGGCGCTGCTGGGTCCGGCTGGTATCTGGTTGGGTTTGTTGCTAGTGCTGCCAACGCTGGTGATTTTTCAGCTGAGTCTAGTACCAGGAATCCGACCTGGGGATGTGGTGAATCCCAGCGGGTTCGATAACTATGCGCTGGTATTTCAGCCCGTCTATTTGCAGGTGATCGGGCGATCGCTATTTTTTGCAATTGGCACTACAATCGTTTGTCTTTTACTAGGATTCCCAGTTGCTTACTGGATTGGTCAAATGGCACCAAAACAGTGGCGAAATTTGCTGCTACTAGGCTTTGTCTTGCCTTTATGGACATCATCGCTGCTGCGTTCTTACGCCTGGATTACAATCTTGCGTCCTACGGGTGTCCTGAACACGATGTTAACGACTTTAGGACTTCCGGCTTTGGAGTTGCTGAACCAGAGTTCAGCCGTATTTATTGGGATGGGGTACAGCTATTTGCCTTACATGGTGTTAATTCTTTACGCTTCTGTAGAAAAACTGGATCGGCGGTTGCTAGAGGCATCTGCGGATTTGGGGGCAAATCCGATTGACACTTTTTGGAAAGTGACTGTCCCGCAAACGCTACCAGGAATTGCTGCGGGTTCTTTGCTCGTATTTATTAGCACATTAGGGGATTTTGTCGATCCGGAATTGCTGGGCGGTGCCTCCAGTATGACGATATCTCGCTTGATTTATAACCAGTTTTTAGGCGCAACTCAGAATTGGGGATTTGGCTCGTCTTTGAGTATGGTATTAATTTTTGCCGTCAGTATAGCGATCGCGCTTTTGATTAAATACGGCGATAGCACACCGCAAAAATAAGGCTTATATAGAAGGTGCGTTGGCGATAGCGTAACGCACCATTATTTTCAGAAAATCTCTAAAATTTCTGTTAAATATTCGCCATAGGTACTAGACAAGTATTGGCGCAAGTGCTAGTTTTATATAATGGGAATCTGTGCGCCCATATAAAGTATTTTTTGAATTTAATAATGATTGATTGGTCAGTAAGCGCTGACTAATTCACTGTATGGAATAACTGTAAGTTGGGTTGAGGAACGAACCTCA
>NZ_JACJOQ010000111.1:0-17514 GCF_014695635.1 Coleofasciculus sp. FACHB-712
GGTCTACCGTTAGTGCTGCTACATGGAGATAGTGCCAGCGCTCTTGATTGGTCTTGGGTGCTTCCCAACCTGGGAGCTACCTATCGCGTCTATGCGCCGGACTTTCCCGGTTTCGGTGATAGTGCCAAACCATCCCTTGAGTACACGCCAGAGTTTCTTAAGCAGTTCTTGGTCGATTTTCTTGACGCGCTGGGAATTGAGCGGGCGGTGCTAGTGGGCAACTCCCTAGGCGGTCAAGTTGCGTTACGCTTTGCCCTATCCCGTCCCGAACAAGTCGCAGCTTTGGTGCTGGTAGATAGTTCCGGACTTGGTTACGCAGTCACCCCGTTACTGTCCCAGTTAACTTTACCTGGGTATGGGGATGTGATGATCGTTGGGTGCCAAACGCCTCCTGGTGCTAAGATGCGCTCTTGGTTACGGGCGACGCTGTTTTTCGCTCACCCCGCGCAGGCTCCCGCTGTGTGGATAGCAGAGCAAGAGCGAATGTCTCAGATGCCCGGTTTTCTTCAAGCTACTCTGACCTCGCTGCGCGCCCAACTGAATGTATTCGGACAGCATCAAGTATTTCTCGACTCTCTAGGGCAGTTACCGATGCCGACTCTTGTCGTGTGGGGGACGGAGGATGTGGTTCTGCCGAAAGAGCAAGCTCACGACGCGGTTAGCCGCCTAAAGCAAGGACACCTCGCCTTAATCCCCGATTGCGGTCACTTACCCCATGTCGAACGCCCGGAAATGTTCAGTGCCCAGTTGAGCCAGTTTCTCGCTGGAGTAGGTGCTTAGACAACTGTCAACCCTGCGGCTGATGTAGGCACGCTTGCTCTGGCTTATTTATTGGGTAGAAGTTGAACTCGTAGATTTCAATTAAATCAAACGTTTGTAGATTGACTTCACCTCCACGGGTGAAGAATTTTTAATGAGGACTTTAAGGAGTAGCATTGATGCAACTGAAGCCAATTAATCAGCAGGTCGTTGCAGTCGTGGGAGCGAGCAGCGGCATCGGGCGGGAAACAGCCCTCCAATTTGCCAAGAAAGGGGCAAAGGTGGTAGTTTCCGCTCGCAGTGAATCAAAGCTAGCATCCTTGGTAGAAGAGATTCGGGGCTTTGGTGGTGAGGCAACTGCTATCGTCGCCGATGTGACAGTATTCGAGCAGGTGAAAGCGATCGCAGACCGTACTGTAGAGGTGTACGGACGACTCGATACCTGGGTACATTGCCCCGCGATTGCCGTCTATGCCGCCTTCGATAAGACAACACCCGAAGAGTTTAAGCGCGTTATTGATGTCGGATTGGTCGGGCAGGCATACGGTGCGATGGCGGCGCTTCCCCATCTCAAGCGTGAGGGGCGAGGGGCGCTGATCCATCTCTCTTCCGTCTTGGGCAGGCGAAGTCTCCCGCTTCAGAGTTCCTACTGCACGGCAAAGCACGGTATGGAGGGATTCATCGAAGCCCTGCGCGTCGAACTGCAACATGAGAAAATCCCCATCAGCGTCACGAGTGTCAAACCCGCCGCCGTCAACACACCTCTGTACAACAATGCGCTCACCAGGCTAGGTGTGAAGCCAGCCAGCCTACCGCCTTTCTACGAACCCAGCTTGGTCGCTGACGCGGTTCTCTACGTTGCTGAACATCCAACTCGTGACTTCCTGGTTGGGGATGCGGCTAGAACGCTAGATTTGCTTCAACGGCTTTCGCCTGGACTGGTAGATGCCATATTGCAGCGTGTTGCCTTTAAACTCCAGCGCACCGACGAGCCAAAGTCAGACGATGCGCCAAGCAATCTTTATGAATCTATCCCAGCCCATGACCGAGTTAAGGGAGATTTTAGCAACTTAGCGATACCGAGCCTTACCGACTGGCTGGATAAAAATCCCGCTTTCAAGTGGGGCGCGATCGCAAGTGTTGTTGTACTCGGAGCGATCGCCCTGCGAACCCTGCCAACAGAAGTCACTCTCCCTCACTAGCTGCTGTTGAGCGTTCGGCATCTTCAGTCTCTTCCTGGTAGTCCGTTGCTTCTGCTTCTTCCGACAGTGGCGAAATAATTAGCGGGTTGCTTGCCGAATCGCCTAAATTAACATAGGCATCTGGAGCTGGCATCGATGGTGTATCTGGTGTATCAATGTTTCCAGTGATTTCTAGGTCTATTGGTTTGGTGTCGGGATCTGGGGTTGCCATAAACTGCTCTTAGTTAGGATTAATCTAGATTGATAATTTTTTTCTGGGAGTTCCCTGATTGCAAGGGTTTACTGGAATCTCACTGAAAATGCGATCGCGCTCCACACAATACTCAATGCTCCGGATAATCTTCCGCAGACATGGGGTCTAACTCCCATCGACCAGCGTCGCGTGACTCCAAAATCTCGTTTGTCTGAAGAGATACGCCGTCGTCATAATCAAGCCCAACAGCAACTCCCAGTTCGTCAACAACATTCTGATCCGGAGTAGCAACAGTTCCCCCTACTGCTTCGTCACCAACCGCTTCCGCCTGATCCCAACGAGCATCGATATCACCGCCGGTTAGTTCTGGGCCAGCCGATGTGTACTGCTCCATGCGATCGCGCATGGTTCGCCCACCAATTTCTAGCCCTGGCTCTTGGGCAACACCCGTTCCCAAGGATTCAGTAATTGCCTGGGGTAAATCTGAAATAATTGGTTCGCCAGTATCTTCTACGGGGATATCTGAAACTAGGTCAGTATCTTCAATGGGTATATCTGAAAGATTTCCTTGTTTGCGTGTATTGCCTTCGTTGTCTGCTTTTCTAGTTTTATCAGCCATAATGCTTTATGTGAATCCTGCGAATACCTATAAATGCAACATATCTAAAGATGAGACTAGCAAAATCCACAAATAGGATGAAAATTTATTATTCCTGCAAATAAAAAACTTTATTCATCGTGAATTTAAAGCTCTATGTATCTACGGGCACTTCGTAGCTTAATGCTAAACCATGCTTTGGGTAGAAGTTGAGTGAAGGCATAGTAATTATTCTGCTTAGAAGCACATAAATTTGTCTGAATAGTTATCAGTAGATTGAGCAAGCGCTCGCGGCTTACAATATGCCCCTTTTAACTGATGAGGAATCAGGCAAGATCCTAATTTTTGATTTTTACAATATCCAGAGCGCTTTTAACTCTGCTTAAGTACAATGTTTGTTTCTCTATTGCTTAGTATGATGTAATTATTGAAAAGTTGATTTTGTAGATTCCAATTAAACCAAACGTTCTAGAAAAGCTTTACCTTTAAGGTGAATTTTTTTGCATAAAAACTTTAAGGAGTAGCATTAATGCAACTAAAACCAATCAATCAGCAGGTTGTTGCCGTCGTTGGGGCGAGCAGCGGCATCGGGCGCGAGACAGCCCTTCAGTTCGCCAAGAAAGGGGCAAAGTTAGTTGTCTCAGCTCGTAGTGAGTCGAAGCTAGCATCCTTGATGGACGAGATTCGTAGCCTTGGTGGTGAAGTAACGGCTCTGGTAGCTGATGTGTCAGAATTCGAGCAGGTGAAGGCGATCGCAGATCGTACCGTAGAGGTATACGGGCGGCTCGATACCTGGGTACACCTCCCTGCCGTGGGCATCTTTGCCACATTCGACAACACCACACCAGAAGAGTTTAAGCGCGTTATTGATGTTAGCTTGATGGGGCAGGTATACGGTGCAATGGCGGCGCTACCCCATCTCAAGCGAGAGGGACGGGGGGCGCTAATCCACATTTCTTCAATGGAGGGCGTGCGAAGTCTCCCTTATCAAAGTGCATACTCCGCAGCCAAGCATGGGATTGAGGGATTCCTCGAAGCAATGCGCGTCGAGCTACAACATGAGGGCATCCCCATCAGCGTGACGAGTGTAAAACCAGCGGTCATCAATACACCTTTTTGGAACAATGGTCTCACCAAGCTAGGCGTGAAGCCGTCAGGGATACCGCCCTATTACGACCCTAGGCTGGTCGTAGACGCAATCCTCCATGTTGCCGAACATCCCACTCGTGATTACTTAGTTGGGGATGCAGCGAGAGCGCTAGATGCACTACAGCGGCTCTCGCCGGAACTGGCAGATACCTTGTTGCTACTCATCGGCTTCCAAGCCCAACGAACCAATGAGCCGAAGTCCCCAAGCGATCGCAACAACCTTTATGAGCCTGTCCTCGACGATACTAGAGTGGATGGAGATTTTAGCAATCTGGTGATACCGAGCTTTACTGACTGGCTGGCTAAGAATCCGGCTCTCCAGTTGGGTGCGATCGCTAGTACCGTTGCCTTAGCTTTGCTCGCGACACAAGTTTTCAAAAACGAAGAGTGAATTGAGTGCTGTGTCGATCGTGTTTTAAATATCTGTAAGGGCATGAAACTACCATGCCCCTACTTCTCAAATCAACATTAACCAGTAATCGACTCTTTAAACATTCACGTCATTTAAGCGCGAGGTGATAAACCGATCCATCCATTTCGCTAAATAAGCTTGATTCGCTGCTTGCTCAGAGGGATCGGTGGTGTCAATGGGGTGGGGTGCCAGTCCCAAAATTGCAGCAGTCGTCACGCAAAACATCGACTTTTGGAAACTGATGCAAATTTGCACCCGCAAATCATCTTCTCCCCGAAGGCTGCGACGGTATAACTCGTATAAATATTCGGGTATAAAATGACGCATATCTTGCATCAGTTGCGTCGGTGGAATTCCAGCACCGCCAACCGGCAGTGGATCGGCATAGAGAGCGCCGTATTCAAATCTACTTTGATCGGGAGAAATTTGCTGAGCCTGGGCATTATAGGAAACCGTTCCTAAGAAAGGCGTCCCTCTAAAGAAAATCGTTTCCACATAGGGCACAGCGACATCAGGTAAAAAGGTTAACCCAGCTGATTTGGGAATGATGTCATAAACCTTGTCTTGAATTTTTACTGAGTAAGTAATTGGCGAAGCCGCCGCTGCGACCAAACCCGCCAGGATATGTTCTACCACATCAGGGATTGATTTGATTTCTCCTCGGTCATAGCGGTCAGATAAGGTGAGAAACATTTCGCTCATCACCTCCCAGAATTGACCGAGAGCGCTGTAATAAACTTGCTGACGGACTTGTTCGAGCAAAAACTCTGGAAACAGTTTGTCCAGACCTCTAATGGGCAAGTTTGTTTTAATTTTGGCTTCGATTGCGGTTCTCGCGTGCTGGTAGAACTCCGGTGAATCTAAGTAAGCATCCATACTACCGCCACCGTGCCATAGCATCACCTTCATCACGTACTCGGCGTACTCATAATTAATCCGGTCGTGCCACCAATGGCGCAGCAACTTCTTAAAAGTAATCTCGCCATTGAAGTATTTAAAGAAGGGAAACAGCACTAAGAATTGATGATCGGCAATGTAGAGGAGATTTTTATAATAAGCATCCAGGACGATTCCATAGCTTTTGAGAATGCCGACAACTTCTAATACATTCTCTGGCGTATCCTCAAGTAAAGCTTTTCCAGATTGCAGCCGGTTAATATACGCGGCTAGAGGGTGATTTGAGAATTTTAAAGCGGTGCTTGGCATGAGACTTATTCGTAACCGTAAAATGTGTATGAAAAAATTAAAAGAGGAAATATTTTCAGAACTGCCTGCTGATTGACTCCCCCGACTCCTTCCCTAAGAGGGGAGAGGAGTCATTTTCCCGCTTCCCTGGTCGGGAAGAAGGTTGGGGTATTCGGTCTATTCGGTTTTGATATCCACCGATTTAGCAATCGGAGAAACTTCCGCGACCATACTCGATCGGTTGAGCATGGCTGTCATCGTGGATTCACTCCAACGCACCATCCAGTTAGGCTGTATTCCCAGGATGACAATCAGAACTGCTAAAAGCATCGCCGGGTAGCGATCGCTCCACTGGACGGGTGGCAAATTCATAGCTTTTTCAGACAGGCGTCCGAAAAAGGCGCGGTTAACCAAAAGCAAAAAGTACACGGCGGTTAAACCTGTTCCCACCAGACACAGGAGGGTTTGAACCGGAAACACGGGGAAACTGCCCCGGAATACCAAAAATTCTGAAATAAAACCTACCATGCCGGGAATCCCGGAACTTGCCATGACCCCTACTATCATCAAGCTACCAATTAGGGGCAAGCCGCGTTCTGGATTGAGCAAACCCTTGAGAGTTTCTATATCGCGGGTGCCTGTCTTGTTGTAAACGACACCTACCACCAGAAACAGGAGCGATGAAATTAAGCCGTGGGCAATCATTTGGAAGACGGCTCCCATCAGGCTTAGGGGGGTGGCGGCGGCGGCGGCTAATAGGATGTAACTCATGTGAGCAATGGAGCTATAAGCCACCATTTTTTTCATATCTTTTTGAGCGATCGCATTGAATGCACCATACAACGCGCTCACGACCGCCCAAGTCGCCAACCAAGGTGCCACAACCGCCCACGCTTCGGGAAACAAACCCAATCCAAACCGCAGTAACCCATAGGTTCCTAACTTCAACAACACACCAGCCAACAGGACGGAAACGGGCGTTGAGGCTTCTACGTGAGCATCCGGCAACCAGGTGTGGAAGGGAACTAAAGGAATTTTGATGCCAAAGCCTACCAAAATTCCTGCCAACAGCAGAAATTGTGTTCCCAAGGGTAGGGACAGGGCATACAATTTTTCAAATTCAAACGTCGAGGCACCACTGAGTAGCACTAACCCAAAGAAAGATGCCAAAATTAGAATTCCAGAGACTGCCGTATAAATAAGAAACTTTGTGGCTGCGTAGCCTCGCCGTTGTCCTCCCCAGATAGCAATCAACAGATATAGCGGAATTAGTTCTACCTCATAAAAGAGGAAAAACAACAGCAAATCCTGCGCTAAAAAGGCACCAGAGACAGCCCCATTCAACAATAAAATTAGAGCGTAATAGAACCGAGGTCTCTGAATAGAGTCATTCGTGCTGTAAAGCGCTATTCCTGTTAAAAGACTATTTAAAACGAGCAAAGGCAAAGACAAGCCATCCACACCGAGATGGTAGGTCAATCCTAAGGTGTCAATCCAAGGGATAAACTCAGAAAACTGTAACAGTCCCTCTGTATATTGAAACTGGCTCACTAGGAAAATAGACCAGATAAAGACACCACTAATAACAGCCAGAGCCACTTTCCGGGGGACTTGCGGGTTCATGGTTCCGGGCAGAAACCCGATTATCGCAGCGCCTATTACCGGCAACCAAATCAAAGCACTGAGCATACTAGGGAACGGGTAATTTTTAATTGGTAGTTGGTAGTTGGTCGTAAGGGTAAGAGGGAATGGATTGGGGATTCCATTACCCATTCCCTCTTACCAATTACCTAAGGACAACTCGGAACTCAAAACACTTAAAATGGGCCAGAGTATGAGAATGCTTAAAACGCTTAATCCTACGAGGATGGTGAGTAAATAAAACTGGGACTGACCTGTAGCGTTGTACTTTAAGCTTTGCCCGCTGAAAATTGTGGCAACGCCAACCAAGTTAACGAATCCATCTACTACATAGCGATCGATCCAAGCATTTAACCGCGAAAGTCGGTCAACTGCAAAAACCACACTCACGCGGTAAAGTCGGTCAATATAAAAGTCGTAGGCGAACAAGTCTTGCAGAAATCTGAAGGGAATCCGAACGGATCTAGACCAAGTTCTGGGTAGATAAATCACGCTTCCTAGAACTGTGCCAATTAAGCCGGAAACCACCAGTAGCAACAACGCTTGTTGGTTGAGATATTCCCAATCAGGCAGCAGTGACAAGCGCTGCATCATCACAGGGACGAGCAGTGTGACTACGATCAAAGACACCATCGGCACAGCCATCGGCCAAGGAACCTCTGGTGCCCTGCGAGTTTTTGCCTGGGGTTCGCCTAAGAAAACCAGACGAAACACGCGAGTTAAATTTACGGCGGTCAGGCAGTTAACTAAGAGCAAGACTGCTACCAGCCAGGGTTGGTTTGTGAAAAAGTCATCAATCCCCAGGCGCAGTGCCCAAAAGCCTCCCAAGGGCAGGAGTCCGACTAATCCAGCGCTGCCGACCAAAAAGGCAGTGGTGGTTGCTGGCATCCGCGACCAGAGACCGCCCATTTCGGTAAGGTTTTGGTTGTTGGTGGTGATGATGATGGAACCGATACTCATGAACAATAACGCTTTGGCGATCGCGTGGGCAAACAGCAACATCAGGGCAAAACCCGTCCATTGCAACCCGACGGCGATAAACACCAAACCCAAGTAAGCGCTGGTGGAATGGGATAAAGCTCGTTTAATATCAATTTGCGCGATCGCCACCAACGAAGCACCAATCGCCGTCATTGTGCCAATCGCCACCAAGGTCGCCGAAGCCACCGGGGAAAGGATTAAGATTGGCTGGAGTTTAATCAGCACATAAGCACCACAAGCCACCACGACCGAGTTTCGCAAGATTGAAGCCGGGTTAGGCCCTTCCATCGCCTCATCTAGCCAAAGATGCAGCGGGAATTGGGCACATTTTCCCACCGGCCCAGCAATCAATGCCAATCCTAATAACGTGGATGTTAATGGCGATAAGGTAGCCGTTTCCGCCCACTCATATAAATCGGGAAAATCCAAGGTTCCTGCTACAGTCGATAGCGCTACCACCCCCATCAATAGCAAGATGTCTCCCACCCGCTTGGTTAGGAAGGCATCTCGCGCGGCTGTCACCACTAGCGGCTGAGCATACCAGAACCCTACCAGTAAATAGGTGGAAAGGGTCAGCACTTCCAACAAGGCATAGGTGAGAAACAAAGAGTCGCTAATGGCTAAGCCACTCATCGCCCCTTCAAAAAATCCCATCAAGGCAAAGAAGCGAGCTAATGCCCAGTCTTTCTCCATATACCCCAAGGCAAACAGTTGCGCCAGGAGGCTTAAGCCCGTCACTAGCTCCATTGCCCCAACACTTACGGCTGAGATATCCAAAGCAACGGTCAGATCTAAATCTGCCACCTGTAGCCAATGGAATACAAGCTTTATCGGCTCTTGGTTCCAGGTACTTCTGAAGACAATCGTGCCGTGTACAAACGCCAAGATAGTCATCAACAGGTTAAAGTAAGCTGCTGGGCGTGGGCCTGTCCGACGAATAAATCCAGTTGACCACGGCAGGGTAAGAACTGCCCCCAGTAATCCATAGAAAGGCACCCACCAACTTGTCTGGGTGAGAAACTCTGTCATATTAGGAAAGCCCTTGCTATTTTCTTCATCAATCGACTTGCTCACCAAGAGGCACTCGGAAGTAGTTCCCAGGCAAACTATGGCGATCTTGTAAACGTCAGATTAATAGGTTTATTTTTTTTTCAGTATGACGTTTTTTTGCTGTAAATTAACACTTGAGAACTCCAAAAATTATTTATACTCATCTTGAACTCTCCTCATAGCTATTAAAAACATCGGTATGTTTACCTACTATACCTGTGTTTATAAAGCAAATTTGAAAAATTTATACCTTGAAAAGCTTTAGCTTATTAGTGTCTAATTTTGACACGGACTAAGCCCTAGGAAAGTCTTCATTTTTTTTTGAAAATCCCCCCCAGTGCGGTTTACAGGAGATAATCCTGTAGACTATTCAAAAGTAATAAAGAAATTATAAAACATAAGGAAGCATTCCAGAAACGGATAAGCTTTTATTGAACAGAAACGCCATTTTGACGACCGTTAAGTTTTCTTAAACTCTTTAATATAAAAATATCATAATAGTTTATATTGTCAAGTAAGCCTCGCTTCTCTATGCTTAATGATGCGAGGCTAAGCGATAGTTCTTGAGATGAAAGAATGGGTGTCCTCGTCCAAATTTTACAAGAAGTACAAATTAAGGCGAGTGTAGGTCCCACTAGGTAGGAGATAATAAATGCCAATTGCGGTTGGAATGATTGAGACCAAGGGCTTTCCAGCGATTGTAGAAGCTGCGGATGCGATGGTTAAAGCGGCTCGAGTTACACTGGTAGGCTATGAAAAAATTGGCAGTGCCCGGGTAACGGTAATTGTTCGGGGGGATGTGTCTGAGGTGCAGGCGTCAGTATCCGCCGGAGTGGATGCAGCCAAGCGCGTGAATGGCGGAGAAGTTCTGTCCACTCACATCATTGCGCGTCCTCATGAGAACCTGGAGTATGTGCTACCGATTCGATACACGGAAGTTGTCGAACAGTTCCGGACGTAAGGAGGGTGAAGACGCCAGCAGCGCTCCGGTGGCGGTGTTCCCTTAGATATTTTTAGGTCGCGTCTCAACTCGAAACCCCGAAAAGTCCAAATTTTCAAGTCAAAACACTTAAATTAAGCGAAGGAAGAACTGATGGCAATTGCAGTTGGAATGATTGAAACACTAGGCTTTCCTGCCGTTGTGGAAGCTGCGGATGCGATGGTAAAAGCTGCCCGCGTCACGCTAGTGGGTTATGAAAAAATTGGCAGCGGTCGCGTCACCGTGATCGTTCGGGGAGATGTCTCGGAAGTACAGGCTTCTGTATCGGCGGGCGTTGATTCCGTAAAGCGAGTGAATGGCGGTCAAGTACTGTCCACTCACATTATTGCGCGTCCCCACGAGAACCTGGAGTACGTTCTGCCCATTCGTTACACGGAAGCTGTTGAACAATTCCGGGAAAGTGTTAGTGGCATTCGTCCTTTCAATAGGCCGTAAGATTAGGTCATGGGTAAGGGGTAATGGGTCATCGGTAATGGGAAAAGACCTTTTTCCCAATTACCAATTACCTTGTTTCCTTTTTTCCCCAATTACCGATCATGCAAATTGCCAAAGTTCGTGGCACGGTTGTTAGCACCCATAAAGAGCCTGGCCTTCGAGGCGTCAAGCTATTGCTGTTGCAATTCATTGATGAAGAGGGGCAGATCCTACCCCAATACGAGGTAGCTGGCGATCAGGTAGGCGCTGGTATAGATGAGTGGGTTTTGGTCAGCCGTGGGAGTGCTGCCCGGATTGTAGATGGCAGCGAAAAGCGTCCTCTCGATGCGATGGTGGTGGCGATTATTGACACGGTCAGTGTAGACAATCGCCTCCTGTACAGCAAGAAAGAACAATATCGTTAGTTACTTTGTTCAGTTAGTGAGGTTTAGAGATATGGCAGCCCGCAGCTTTGCGGCTCCCCCGACCCCTTGGTCAAAAAGTTTGGCGGAACCGAAGATTGACGCAAGCGCTTACGTGCATTCTTTTTCCAACATTATTGGAGATGTGCGGATTGGCCCTCAGGTGTTAATTGCACCGGGAACTTCGATCCGAGCTGATGAAGGAGCGCCATTCTACATCGGCGAAGGCACGAATATCCAAGATGGTGTCGTGGTTCACGGTTTGGAACAAGGTCGAGTCGTTGGGGATGACAATCAGGAATACTCGGTGTGGGTCGGGAAGAATGCTTCCTTAACCCATATGTCTTTGATTCACGGCCCGGCTTATGTCGGGGATAATTGCTTTATTGGCTTCCGCTCTACGGTATTTAACGCTAGGGTGGGCAAAGGCTGCATTGTGATGATGCACGCCTTGATTCAGGATGTAGAGATTCCTCCAGGAAAGTATGTACCTTCGGGAGCGGTGATTACCAATCAGCAGCAAGCTGACCGCCTATCGGATGTGCAAGCACAAGATACCGACTTTAGCCGTCATGTCGTTGGGATTAATGAGGCACTAAGAGCTGGCTATCTGTGTGCTGGAGATACTGCGTGTATTACACCTATTCGGGATGAGATGAGTCAACCCAACCAAGGTGGGCGCGATCGCCGTGCAGCTACACCAGCTTCGACGAGTGCCTCTTTTAGCGGTGACTTGGCACAACAAGTGCAAAGCCTGCTGAATCAAGGCTACAAGATTAGTACCGAATATGCGAACGAACGCCGCTTCCGCACCAGTTCCTGGACGAGTGGGAAAGCAATCGAAGCTCGGTCGGCATCGGAAGCGATCGCAGCTTTAGAAGCAATCGTAGCCGAACACCCAGGGGAATACGTGCGCTTAATTGGCATTGACTCCAAAGCCAAGCGACGGGTGCTAGAGCAAATTATCCAACGTCCCGACGGGCAGGCACCCACACAAGCCAAAGCAACTAAAACTGCTAACACTAAATCTAATAACGGTAGCACCCAATCACCCGCTAACACCGCTAGCTTCCAGGGTGGGGACTTGGCACAACAAGTGCAAAGCCTGCTGAATCAAGGCTACAAGATTAGTACCGAATATGCGAACGAACGCCGCTTCCGCACCAGTTCCTGGACAAGTGGGAAAGCAATCGAAGCTCGGTCAGCCTCGGAAGCGATCGCAGCGTTAGAAGCGATCGTAGCCGAACACCCAGGGGAATACGTGCGCTTGATTGGCATTGACTCTAAAGCCAAGCGACGGGTGCTAGAGCAAATTATCCAACGTCCCGGCGGGCAGGCACCCACACAAGCCAAAGCAACTAAAACTGCTAACACTAAATCTAACAACGGTAGCGCTCAATCACCGGCTAACACCGCTAGCGTACAGCTCGGCGGCGACTTGGCACAACAAGTGCAAAGCCTGCTGAATCAAGGCTACAAGATTAGTACCGAATATGCGAACGAACGCCGCTTCCGTACCAGTTCCTGGACGAGTGGTAAGGCAATCGAAGCTCGGTCAGCGTCAGAAGCGATCGCAGCGTTAGAAGCGATCGTAGCCGAACACCCAGGGGAATACGTGCGCTTGATTGGCATTGACTCTAAAGCCAAGCGACGGGTGCTAGAGCAAATTATCCAACGTCCCGACGGCGCACCTACGGCGAAGGGTGCCAACACTGCCCCAGGCAATAGTTCAACAGCTAAGAGTTCAACAGCTAGCGCTCCGCAGATTGAAAACAGTTCTCTGTTAAATTCAGAAGCGATTGAGCAGGTGCGAAATATATTGGCTCAAGGCTACAAGATTGGCACGGAACACGCCGATGAGCGCCGCTTCCGCACCAGTTCTTGGCACACTTGCTCTCCGATTGAAACAAATCGGGAAGTAGAAGCGATCGCTGCTTTGGAAGCTTGCATGGCTAGCCACGCCGGAGAGTACGTGCGCTTCTTTGGAATTGACCCCAAAGCCAAGCGTCGCGTCAACAAACCGTTGCTGATTCAACAGCCAGCGAAGAGCGGTAGCCGCTAGAACAAGGATGAAGAATGTAAGGATGAAGAATGAAAAATTTCATTCTTCATCCTTTAGCAGGGATGAAGGGTAAAAAAGAAAAATTCAATTCTTGTTCCTTCAGCCAAAAGTTATTTCGCCACTCCTTACTTTCTAGCCCCATGCACTTGCCGCTACTGCCGCCACTTGGCAACTCTCAAGTTTATGTGAAAGGGGATGTAAGCATTGATGACGGTGCTGCGATCGCTCCGGGAGCAATCCTGCAAGCAGCTCCAGACAGTAAAATTATCATTGCTGCGGGTGTCTGCATCGGCATGGGAACCATTCTTCATGCCTACGAAGGCACCATAGAAGTGGAAACAGGGGCAGTATTGGGAGCTGGCGTCCTTGTCGTCGGCAAAAGCAAGATTGGTGCGAATGCCTGCATCGGTTCCACGACGACGGTTTTTAACAGTAACGTGGAGTCTTGGCAAGTCGTGCCACCGGGTTCTCTGTTCGGAGATAACACTCGTCAAATTGCCGATACTCCAACTGCTGACACTCTAACTGCCGACGCCCCAACTGCCGCTTCCAGCGAGGCTGTTTTAGATCCGCAAGTCAACCAAGAGGACGTCCCCGCAGCATCCACTGGCGAGGAAACTCAAAATGGGCAAGCGATCGCTTCTACTCTCTCCACATCCAGCAGCGAAGACACCCCGAACGAGCTAACGCCGTCATCTCCAACCGCTGGGACTCCAGTCTATGGACAAGCGAACCTCAATCGGCTGCTGACGACTTTGTTTCCTCACTATAAATCCGCCAACCACCCCCCCAAAGACACTCAAAGTTCATAGTTTTGACTTTTGGCAGTTATCAGCACTAGCAATTATCAACTAATCTGTGACTGTGGGCATACTAAAGTTAGGCGCAAGAATAGTTTCTCTGGGAGGTCATCGGTGGAGGTACAACAGCCAGGACTGGCTCGATTTGAGCGGCAAAGTCAATCCAAAAGCTTTAAAGACACTGCTTTGGGCATGGTTTCGACTCAGAGTTTCCCTGCGATCATCGGCTGTGCCGATATGATGCTGAAGTCCGCTGGGGTAACGCTCATCGGGTTTGAGAAAATTGGTAGTGGTTACTGTACTGCGATTGTCCGAGGTGGCATTGCCGATGTCCGTTTAGCCGTCGAAGCGGGTGCCCAGACTGCCGAACAGTTTGGTCAGTATATTTCCTCTTCGGTGATTCCTCGCCCCCTGCCAAATTTGGAAGTCATTTTTCCGCTTGGGAAACACTTATCCCAACTTACCGATAACAACGGTTACAGCCGTCTCAGCAATCAAGCAGTTGGTTTATTAGAAACGCGGGGCTTTCCGGCGATGGTTGGAGCTTGTGACGCCATGCTCAAAGCAGCAGAAGTGTATCTGTCTTCCTACGAAACGATTGGCGGTGGTTTATGTACCGCGATTATTCGGGGTTCCGTGGCAGATGTCGCCGTGGCTGTCGAAGCGGGGATGCAAGAAGCCGAGAGGATTGGGGAATTTAATTCTTTAATGGTGATTCCTCGACCGTTGGACGACCTGGAGCAATGCCTGCCTGCGGCGGCTTGTTGGATAGAGGAGAAACCCCAACCCCTGAAATTGCCAGTCGCTATCAAGGAACAGGAAAAACAGCTGGTGGAATTGCCAGATTTAGCCAAGTTACCAATTCAGGTTCAAGAATAATTTAAATCTTAGATTGTGAATGTAGCACTCAGTAGAGAGGCTGAAAATTTCAGCCATAGGGAAAGCGTTGCACATTTATGACTCTGATGTTCGGGGGAAATCAGCCTGCAAAACACAGGATGAAAATGAATGATAACTTCCCAAACCAAGCATCAAGTAAATGTACAACGCCTTTAGGAAGGAAGACTGTTACTTTGTTCAGTGATTCAATCATAACCTTGAATCTTCATGGATAAAAGGTATTATTTGCGATAGGTACAATAGAGTTTTATCTATAACTGGCAGGAGAAGGGCGTTTGAAGCAGGCAACGCTACACCAGTTGAAGGTTTTTGAGGTGGTTGCTCGCCACGGGAGCTTTACCCGTGCGGCAGAAGAACTATTTCTCACCCAGCCTACTGTCTCTATGCAGGTGAAGCAACTCACCAAGGCTGTTGGGACACCGCTGTTTGAGCAGGTGGGCAAGCGCCTTTATCTTACAGACGCCGGACGCGAACTGATGGTAACGTGCCGGGAAGTCTTCGAGCGATTAGCTCAATTTGAGATGACTCTGGCTGAAATGAAAGGGCTGAAACAGGGAAATTTGCGGCTGAGTGTGATTACAACCACGAAGTATTTTATCCCGCGTTTATTAGGGCCATTTTGCCAGCGTTATCCGGGAATTGATATCGCCCTCCAGGTGACGAATCACGAGCGGATTCTGAGCCGTATGAGCGAGAATCTAGACGATTTGTATATTCTGAGCCAAATACCAGATCATCTGGATATCCGCTGCCACCCGTTTCTAGAAAACCCGTTGGTGGTGTTGGCACCTATCAATCATCCACTGGCTCAGCAAAAAAATATCCCTCTCTCTAGTCTGACGGGTGAGCCGTTTATTATGCGCGAGGCAGGATCGGGGACGCGCTCATCGGTGCAAAATTTATTCGAGCGGCATGAGGTTGCGGTGAAAGTCCGGTTGGAGTTGGGGAGTAATGAAGCGATCAAGCAAGCGATCGCAGGTGGCTTAGGGATCTCTGTCTTATCTCGCCACACCCTAGGGCTGGATGGTGTCAGCAGCGAACTCACTATCCTCGATGTGGAGGGCTTTCCCATCAGCCGTCATTGGTATATCGCTTATCCGGCTGGCAAACAACTCTCCGTTGTCGCTCGCACGTTTTTTGATTATCTCTTGGAAGAAGCGAAGCGAATTGCGGGGGAGACACCGGCAAGTAGTAATTAGATTTTTCAGGAAGCGTTTGCTGTGGAGACTTAGTTGGAATTAAGCCGGTGATAGGTGTATAGAGACACGAATTGCTGAAGTATTGGCGCAGCTTCAGTTATAGGCGACCCAATTGAGCCTATCCAATGCCGCTTAGGTAAAGGATGAAATGATGTCGCAGATGGAAGAAGTTCGACAGCTAATTCTAAATTCTTTAGATGAAACAGAACTCTCTCTGGGAGGCAAACAGCTCGCATCTCTACCAGCAGAAATTGGGCAATTGCATTCTTTGACAAAACTCAATCTGAGTGGCAACCAACTGGCATCCTTGCCAGCAGAGATTGGGCAACTACATTCTTTGACATATCTCAATCTGAGCTTAAACCAGCTTGCATCCTTGCCAGCAGAGATTGGGCAACTACATTCTTTGACAAAACTCAATCTGAGCTTAAACCAGCTTGCATCCTTGCCAGCAGAGATTGGGCAACTGCATTCCTTGACATATCTCAATCTGAGCTTAAACCAGCTTGCATCCCTACCAGCAAAAATTGGGCAACTGCATTCTTTGACATATCTCGATTTGAAGTACAACCAACTGGCATCCTTGCCAGCAGAAATTGGGCAATTGCATTCCTTGACATATCTCTATCTGGAAGGCAACCAGCTTGCATCCCTACCAGAAAAAATTGGGCAACTGCATTCCTTGAGAGAGCTAGATTTGGGTGACAACCAGTTCGCATCCCTGCCACCAGAGATCGGGCAACTGCATTCCTTGACATATCTCAATCTGAGCTTCAACCAACTGGCATCCCTGCCAGCAGAAATTGGGCAACTACATTCTTTGACAAAACTCTATCTGAGTTCCAACCAGTTCGCATCCCTGCCACCAGAGATCGGGCAACTACATTCCTTGACATATCTCAATCTGAGTGACAATTCCATTCAAGATTTATCGCTGTTAGCCAACCATCCCAATCCAGAACTGACGGTTTATTGTTTTCATGTTAAGCTTCCTCGCCGCTATTGGACGCACCTGAACCAGTGGCAAGCCCAATGGCTGCTGACAGAACCCAATGCGGAAGTCCGGCGAGTGTTGATTCAGCAGATTGGTTGCGATCGCATTTGTCAGGAGTTGGCGACGCAAACAATCGATACCTGGCGCGAATACACCCTGCTCAAAATTAATGCAGATATTGATGTCGAACCCATCCATCTGCTGAAAATGACCTGTCCCAGCACAAACCACCTTCACGTCCTGCGCGTTCCACCCACCCTCACGTCAGCCAGAGAGGCGATTCGCTGGGTAAACTGGGACGTTGACCCAGAAGCATTTGCCGTCGAAACCTAAATCGACTCCTACATGGGAAATTTGCACTTGAACGTGAAATTAACAGCTATCTCGTCCAAGCCAACCAATTAGAAAATAACTTCTTCACAAACGGCGTCAAACGAGTGCGGTTATAAGCATCTGCTGCCTTGCGAATCGCTTCGGCTTGCGTGGGATAGGGGTGAATAACCGTGGCAAGTGTTTTCAAGCCAACATTTCCTACCATCGCCAAGGTGACTTC
>NZ_JACJOQ010000112.1:0-1803 GCF_014695635.1 Coleofasciculus sp. FACHB-712
GTTTCCATCCCTGGTGTCTCGTTAAACTCCGATTCTACGGTGGCTGCGACTTCCTTGACGCCACCGAAGTCAATCAAAACGGGCAGTTGGTCAGAAGCTCGCGAAATCATGTTATCTGGGGCAATATCGCGGTGAATGACCCCCATCGAATGGATATATTCTAGAACTGGTAAAATTTGCAGCAGAATCTGCCGTACCTCTGCCTCGCTAAACCGCGCTCCTTGATGTTTCCGACTTTCGAGAAGCGCGCGATAAGTTTGACCTTCCACATAGTCTTGGACTAAAAACAGGCGTCCGTTCCCTCGCTGGTTTACCCGAAATAACTCTCGAAAGTTGGGAATTTGCGGGTGTTTCAGCTTGTAAAGGACACCCGCTTCCCGTTCAAATAGTTCGGAAGCTTTTTGCAAAGCGTAAGTGCCTTGCACCTTGGGGGCAAATTCCTTTAAAACACAGGGTTCGTTGAAGCGGTTGAGGTCTTCAGACAAATAAGTGCGTCCAAAGCCACCGTGCCCCAATTCGCGCACAATTCGATAGCGATCGCCCAGCGTCATCCCCGGCAAAATACTATTACTCACCACGGAGGGCAGCGGTTCGCCACAATGCTGGCAAAAGCGACCATCGATGGGATTCTCGTGTCCTTTGGTGCAATAGAGGGGCATGATTAACCTGGGGCAATTCTGTGGAAGATCCAGTAACGGTATAACAAATTGACCGAGATTCTACCAAGTAATGCGATCGATGAAAGCGATTGAAAGCGATCGCCTTCCTTACGTTAGCCTGATCTTAAATACAAAACTGAGAGGGAGGACAATGCTAGAAGAACAACGTCAACGGGTACTCACCGCTTTTCAAGCGTTCCTGGGTACTCCTCTCCAGTGGCGGCTGCAACAGTATCGCAGCACCTCCCCAGAAACCGCTACGATGCAATTATTCCACGAGGTTGCTGCGAGTGTCCCCGCCTACCAAGCTTTTGTGAAGGAACAAGGTATCGATCCGGATTCAATCCAAACTTTTGAAGATTTCCAAAAACTTCCCTTCATTACTAAAGAAAATTACCTGTTGCGTCACTCGCTTGCAGACTTGTGCCGCAACGGACAATTGGAAGCGTGCGATACGATTGCTGTTTCCTCCGGTTCAACGGGAAAGCCGACATTTTGGCCTCGTTTCCTCACGGATGAACTGCAAATCGCCATTCGCTTTGAACAGATATTTCATGATAGTTTTCAGGCTGACACCCGCCGCACCTTGGCTGTCATCTGCTTCACCTTAGGGACTTGGGTTGGGGGAATCTACACAGCAAACTGCTGTCGCTATCTCGCCAGTAAAGGATACCCGATTACGGTGATTACTCCTGGCAATAATAAAGAAGAGATATTTCGAGTCGTGCAAGAACTGGGTTCTGCATTTGAGCAAGTAGTGCTGCTGGGGTATCCACCATTTCTGAAGGATGTCATTGATAGTGGCATAGCGCGGGGTGTGCAATGGCAGCAATATCACATCAAAATGGTGTTTGCGGGAGAAGTCTTTAGCGAAGAATGGCGCAACCTTGTCGGAGCAAGAGTCGGTTCTCAAAATCCTTGTTATGACTCAGCTTCGCTTTATGGGACAGCCGATGCAGGCGTATTGGGCAACGAAACCCCGCTAAGTATCCGCATCCGTCGATTTCTGGCAGAACATCCAGATGCTGCTAAGGCATTATTTGGGGAATCTCGCTTGCCAACGCTGGTACAGTATGACCCACTGAGTCGCTTTTTCGAGGTTCACGAGGGCACATTGCTGTTTTCCGGCGATAACGGGATTCCG
>NZ_JACJOQ010000113.1:0-7313 GCF_014695635.1 Coleofasciculus sp. FACHB-712
TGTGCTATTTAGCCAACTTGAGACCGCCGATAAACCGCCTCGAAAAGTATTATTTCTCCTAGCATCTTTTGCTCATCGACCTTCTACAGAAGAAATAGCCCAAATAGGGGAGGTAACTAATTTATTTAATGGTTCTAAAAATGTTTTATCTAAGCCTTTAACGCTGGATGAACTCACTCCCTTTGCGCGACGGTCTTATCCGAGTTACTTAGTAACAGATCAACAAAGTTGGCTTGCAATTCAAAGAGGCGCAGAAGTAAATCTAGCTCTTTCAGCAGAAGAAGAGGCAATTCTTAACTCTGTGTCAACAACATCAGCACGGGAAAATAATTGTCTGCCGCTTTTCTTAAATGGGCGGGCGGGCAGCGGTAAATCTACTATGCTATTGTATTTGTTTGCAGATTATTGTTATCGAAAATATTACTACGAACCGGGAAAAGAACTTCCAGGAAAGCCGCTTTTTCTTACTTATAATAAGCGGCTATTAGAGGTAGCTAAAGAGTTTGTGCGCTGTCTGCATACATTCCATCACCGCTTTGTGGCAGATCGAACAGAAGGTTCGGAAATCCCCGATGTCAGTGCCTTCTTTCAGCCGTTTGGGACATTTCTCTTAAACTTACTCCCTTTAGAAGCAGACGATGCGTCGCTGGCTAACCGGATGAGCCAGCAACCTTACTCTGCGGGAAACCCTACCGGCTACCGGCATACACTCCAGGAACGTTTCGATTCTCAGAAATACATTTCTTTCCATCGCTTTCGACAGCTTTACCGAGACTCAAAGCTGCCACAAGCACAGGTCTATTCCCCAGAACTTTCCTGGCACGTTATTAGAACTTTCATCAAGGGGTACAGTCTCAGGTACATGACTCCAGAAGACTACCAGGATGAAGTGCCGACTCAGGAACGCACTGTTCCAGCCGCTCAGTTCCAAGAAATTTATAAAACCATCTGGGGACGTTGGTATAAGCGGCTAACAACCGAGCTAGGGTACTGGGACGATCAAGACTTGATTAGATTGGTGCTGGAACTCAAGTGTTACCGTGCTGAGTACACTGCTATTTTCTGCGATGAGGCGCAAGATTTCACCCGGCTGGAGCTTCAGTTAATTATGCGGCTGTCTGCATTCTCTCAGTGCGATCTGGGATACCAGCCTATGCGTAATTTGCCTTTTGCTTTTGCTGGAGATCCTTTCCAAACCTTGAACCCGACGGGATTTCGTTGGGAGAGCGTACAGGCAGCATTTTACAATGAAGCGATCGCAGCACTCGACCCCACACAGCGATTAAATCTGCGGATGAATTTCCCGGAGCTGAAGTCTAACTATCGCTCCTGTACTGCGGTAGTGCAAGCGATTAACCTGATTCAATTGTGTCGTCAGGTTCTGTTCAAAATTCCAGCACTTCAGCCGCAAACTGCCTGGAAACAAGGTCACTTTCCCACTCCGCAAAAATTTATTATTGGTCGGAATATTCAAATTGAGCAACTCAAACGCTACCTGAGAGACACGATTATTATCGTGCCTTGTGAGGAAGGAGGAGAGCTTGCCTATGCTCAAAACGATGCGGTTCTTTCTCAAATTTTGGTAGAAATTCCAGAGTCAGAACCGCTCAAAAATGTATTGAGTGCTAGTGCGGTTAAAGGATTGGAATTTAAACGAGTCGTTCTCTACAAATTTGGCGAGGAATGTAACAAAGCTGTCTGGAATCTAGTCAATCGACGGGAAGACTCGAAAGACCTTTTCGCGGATCGTTTATACGAATTTGAATTTTTCTTTAATAAACTCTACGTAGCTGCTTCCAGAGCCAAAGAACGTCTATTTGTTGTTGATTCTCAAATCGGAGACCAGCGGCTTTGGGGGGTCACAGAAACTTATTTAGAAGTGCTTTTACAGCATTCACAAAATCCTGCTTGGCGAGAAAACGTTCAACCCATCCGTTTGGGAAAACCTGAAAGCGCACGGGATCTGCAAGAAGATGACTGGCACTCGATCGCGCAAGAGTTCGAGAGTCGGGGAATGAACTCGGAAGATCCAGATTTCATGAGACGTGCCAGACAGTGTTACAGCGATCGCGCCTACGCTAAAAAAGCAGAAATTTGTGAAGCTTGGGCACTCAAATTTGAGCAGAAATTTAGCGAAGCTGGTCAACGTTTTCTTATGCTTGGCAAAACAGAAGACGCTTGGGATTGTTTTTGGCAGGGGATGTGTTGGTCAGCATTGTTGAAGCAGTTTGACAAGGCTCCGCCAGGTCGGGAATCAGAGCGGCAAATTGCCCAATTTATGGACAAAAAATTGAGCCAACCTTCTTTAAAGGAGTTCACTCACTTCCTCCAATACTGCATCAAAAGCAACCAGTTGGAGATTCACCGCAACAGCCGACAGTGGAAACTAGCCTTGGAGGAATATGCGACGGGAATTGGGACTTTAATTGCCGGGACAAACCTCCACCCGAATGAGTGGCAGCGATTTGGAGAGGTTCTCGAAGCTTTAGGAGAAGGCTGGAATGGGATGCTCTACCGTGCGGGAACTTGTTTCTACCGCGCCAAGAACTATGAACGTGCCGCGCAATGTTGGGAACGGTGCGATTCTACTCAACAGCGTAAATATTATCTGGCAAAAGCTTCTGTTCTTGGTGTGCCAAATGGTTTGGAGTATTTAGAAAAAGCCGGGGAATCCGAGCAGATTGTTAAGGAGTGGAATCAGGCTGGCAGACCTCATACTCAATTGTGGTTAAAGTATGTTGCGCCAATACTAGAAAAAGGAAAAAGAAAGAGCGGTACGGCAACAAAGGCGAAACAGAAAAAGCGGTAATGAGCGATTAGTTTTTAGATTTTGGCAAAACACCGAATAATCAACTAATGACTAAAAAGAAGGTGAGTTCTCCAGGGACTGAGGTTCTAGACTTTGTTTCCAACCTTGGATTGCCCGTTGAGCGTCGGTGTAGGCAGATGAACCATCGGGGATGTTTTGGGCGATCGCGATCGCTCTTTGGACATCATTCCGCGCCTGATCTTGTGCCATCGCCAACAGTTGATAGCTCCAGCGATTAATCACCTCTCTAGCTTCAGCACCGACTCGCGTCGAGTTACGCACCTGACGAGCCGTTTGAACTGCTTGCGCGATCGCATCCGGTGTTCCTGGATTCGCTAACTGATAAGCGGACTGCAAAATCTCTTGCGATCGCAGTTCTGTCCGCCAACTTTTAATTTTTTCCTGAGCTTCACCGTAGAGCGCTCGTCCCGATCGAATCTGTCCTGCTGCGGTAATTGCCCCCGGAAGATTACCCGAACTCGCCAAAGCTTGCGCTTGATCCAAATAAGGCTGGTCTTGTACCCGCTCAACTCTGTCTTGCCACCGTCGGATCTTGCCTTGAGCTTCTTGATAGAGCGCTCGTCCCGCTTGAATCTGTCCCGCTGCCGCGATCGCGCCGGAAAGATCCCCTGCATTCGCTAAACCAGTCGCTTGATCCAAATAAGGCTGGTCTTGCATTCGCTCGATTTTGTCAGTCCACTGTCGGATTTTGCGCCTCGCTTCTGTATAAAGAGCGCGTCCTTGACCCACTTGACTCGCTTCGTTAATGGCTTCTTGCAGGGAACTCATATCCCCCAAACTTGCCAGTTGATCGGCGCGAGCGAGATAGGGACGATCTTCTACCGTCTCTATTTGACTCGTCCAGTTATTGACGAGAGATTTTGCTTCTGCGGAGCGGGGATTGGTGCTGGGAACCAGTTGTGCTTCCGCGATCGCTGCACTTAAGTCACCGACCGTTCCGCCTTTTGCCAGTTCCCGCGCCCGATCTAAATGGGCGACATCTTCAATTTCTCGCTGCCAGCGAACAATCAAATCCTGGGCTTTATCGTATAGAGGGCGTCCTGGATTTAGTTTTTGGGCAAGGGCGATCGCATCTTCCAAATCTGAAACCGTTCCCTTCTGAGCGCGAGACTGGGCACTTGCCAGGTCCTTCAAATCTTGCGCTTCGCTTTGTAAATTCAGGCTTTCGGGAATTTTACTGGTAATGAGGATGACCGTTTGCCAGTCTTTTCGATCGAGCGCCTCTTGAGCCATATCGATTAATTTGCGCCCAAATTCTGTCACCGCGCCTTGAGCTTCCTTGTATGCCAAACTGCTGGGCGGAATTGCTTGTGCCAGTTTGATCGCCTCCAACAGATTATCTAATCCTCCGCTCTTAGAAAGTTGGAACGCTTTATCCAACTTGGCGCTTTCTTCCCGCGCCGACTGAATTAGATTCACAAGTTGGTCGTACTTGGTTGTTGCCCAGTAGTTATTGCCGATATAGACCAGTTGCACCGCATCGCGAAAAGCCTGAGTCCAGTTAGACTCGCGCACCTCGTCCTCGGCTTTTTTGTAAAGGCTTTCTGCCTTCGACCAGATGGATTGCCAGCGATTTACACGCTCATCCACCAACTTGTACGCTGGTACGCCCGTGGGGATTTTGCGAGCCATTGCGATCGCTTCCGCCAATTGACCCGCTTGGAAGGATTCCTCTCCCAATTTCAAAATCTCCCGCGACCACTCTTCCAGATGCTTGTCAATTTCTGGGCGTAGCGGGTGATCTTCTGGCAAACCGTTCACCAGCGCGATCGCTTCTAGCAAATCTTTTGCCGTCTGCTTAGAAGCCGCTATCTGAGCGCAGCTGAGGCGCAGCGATGCCGAAGCCGTAGGCCAAAAAATGGCTGGGCAGTTGGGAAGCGCTGGCAGGTTAAACAACAGCGCTACCGCTGTAAAACCCAGCCCCCCAGAGAGCAGCACCACCAAGATGCCCCAGAATGCCCAGCTAGTCGGCAAGCGTAAAAAACGTTTAGGTCGAGGTGGCTT
The DNA here is from genome assembly GCF_014695635.1 of Coleofasciculus sp. FACHB-712. Classification (NCBI taxonomy): domain Bacteria; kingdom Bacillati; phylum Cyanobacteriota; class Cyanophyceae; order Coleofasciculales; family Coleofasciculaceae; genus Coleofasciculus; species Coleofasciculus sp. FACHB-712. The sequence goes on from NZ_JACJOQ010000113.1 coordinate 4,835, forward strand.
GGGTGCTTCTAACGGAGAGTTCGGCAGTGTAGCCGGAATTTGCTGACCCCCCTCTGCTGGTGCAGCACTACCCGCCGGACGCTGAGGACGATCCGTTGGTGGAGGAAGTGGCTGTTTCCCCGGACGCGGTGCTTTTCTGGGGACGGGCTGAGAGGAGTTCTCGCTCGTGTGTGGTTTGCGATCGCTCGGACGCCCAGACGCAGGTACTCGTTTTTGGGATGTCCACCCAGCCGAATTTGAAGACTTGCCGCTCCGCCCGCCATCTGGAATTTCGGGATTTCTAGTCATAGCTTATTCACACCACAACGCGCTTCGCCTGGGACGAATGCTTTTTAGCACAGGCAGTAGTTGCAATCCTACTCCCCTCAGCCGCAAAAAGCTATATTCTCATCCAGAAGTCAAAATCTATAATTCATCATTCACAAGGAAATTTTCAATTCAGCTACAGAATCTAGAATTTTTTCTTACCTTGTGACTTCTAACTTCTGATTCCTAAACAGACTCGGCACGTAAATCCTCAATTAGCGCCGCCAATTCGTCACTGCTGGCGTTGTAAACCTCTCCACAAAAATGGCAAGTCGCTTCGGCTCCATCATCTTTTTCAATCATGTCTTGCAGTTCGGCTTCGCCTAGCATCTTCAAAGCACCCAAGACACGGCTCATCGAGCAACCACAGTGAAATTGCAGCATCTGGACTTCTGGTAGGATGACCAGACCCATATCTCCTAGTAGTTGCTCCAAAATTTCTGGCAACGTCTTGCCTGCCTGTAACAAGGGTGTAAATCCCGCCAGTGCTTCCATTCGAGATTCCAAAAGTTGCACTAGGCTCTCGTCGCTCGCCGCCTTGGGCAGGACTTGCACCAGCAACCCACCAGAAGCCCGGACTGTACCCGCTTCTATAAATACACCCACCGCTAGCGCTGAGGGCGTTTGTTCGGAAGTCACCAGATAGTGGGCAACGTCATCCCCAATTTCACCCGACACCAGCTCAACGGTACTCGAATACGGGTAGCCGTATCCCACATCGCGCACGACATAGAGGTATCCCTCCCGACCGATTGCTCCCCCGACATCTAGTTTTCCTTTGGCATTTGGGGGCAGTTCCACGCTTGGGTTATCTACATACCCTCGTGCGGTTCCATCCAATCCGGCGTCAACGAGAAGCCCGCCGAGTGGCCCATTTCCTTTAATGCGAATGTTGACCCTTGACCCCTCTCGCTTCATGCTAGAGGCAAGTAATAGCCCAGATGACAGGGTGCGTCCCAGTGCAGCGGTTGCCACGTATGAAAGATTATGACGCTGTCTGGCTTCTTGTGTGAGGCGTGTGGTAATGACCCCAACGGCGCGAATTCCACCCTCTGCTGCCGTGGCACGGATTAACTGATCAGCCATGAAAAGACCTTACATTTCTTAACACACTATACTTTTATTGTAGGCATGGCAGTTAATAGTGAGGTGGTATTTGCGGTGCTAATTATCGGAACCGCCAAAAACAGCTAGTTTTTCAAATAAGAGATAAGAACCTGAATCTTCTATCAGGCACAGATGGATAAACAGGCTAAAAATAAGGATTGAAATATAATTAACATTTTTTAAAAACATTTTTTATGTTGTTTTAGTTAATTTAAAAACAGATATTATATTAAAATTAATTTTTTGTTGTTGATGCAAATCTGAATTTAGAGTATGCATGATAATTCTTAGCTGCCAGGACTATTTAGCCACTACTCTCAAGAAAAACAATTACATTAAGATTAGGAACAGTAAATAGAAACTTCTGTACCAGTAACAACTAATAACAAAGAAACCGCAACTGTTTATGCTAGGAAACTTTCAACAAAGCCATCTTAGAATAGAAGTAAATTCCCCCGCAGCAGCCATCGGCGACAGTCTGCTTCGCCCCAGCCAGCAAAGCCAGTGGTTGTGGCCCCTGCGCCTTTCCGCAGGGCTACCGGAACAACTGTCTGAGGGGTTAATTTACACCAGTTGGGTGGGGCCAGTGGCGATACAACACCAAGTGGAAGTGGCTCAACCCAACTGTCTGCGCCTGCTCTTGAGTCAAGGAATTGACGGTTATCACGAGTGGTACTGGGGAGAACATTGGGTACAGTCACGTCTAGAAGGAGTATCTCTACTGTCGCTGAGTTTGGGGCAAACACTCAGTTTGCTGCGCTTGCGAGAATTTCTAGCATCCCGATCTTAGAACTGAGGGCTGAGGGATGAGGACTGAGGACTGAGGGCTGAAGGGTGGCTAGAAGAACGATTTTCATGTTTGGGAATCGCGCGATCGCTATTAAAGACTAACGCGAACACAAACTGAGCAAGAGAGACAGAGAAAATAGATTCTTTAGTGGCTTATTTGCAAATATAGCAATCGCCAAGGTAATTAGGACGACAAGCATAAGACATGCTCGATTGCATCTCGCAAACAATTAAACTGGTCGAGTTGTTTGCGGATGCGGCTCTTGAGCCAAGACCA
>NZ_JACJOQ010000114.1:0-5270 GCF_014695635.1 Coleofasciculus sp. FACHB-712
ACGCAAATCTTTACGACCCAGACACTGAGACAATACGTGACGCCACGGGTGCATTTTAGCTTGTTCGGAAGTCAGCTCCCCGGCTTTCATCGCCCGTGCCACCCAAGTATGATCCTCAGTGATTTGCTCTAGAGTTGCCCCTCGCATTCGATAAAGGCGAGAGTCCCCCACATGAGCGACCCAAGGCTGCTGTTGGCGAAACATCACTACAACGCCTGTCGTGCCCATATCTGAGCGTTCTGGATGATTCGCTTGATCTTGTAAAATCGCCTGATTTGCATCCAAGAAGGCTTTTTCTAATAACGCTGGGCAAGTCTCGTCGGAATGCCAATGCTCATCTAGATAGGTGTAGATAGCCTGAGTGGCGATTTGGCTTGCCTCCTGGCCTCCTGCATGTCCTCCCATGCCATCAGCAACTATAAAAAATCGCCCATCAGGGTCGATATGGTAGTCATCTTGGTTGACGGAACGAAGAAGTCCCGCATCAGAGAGGCCCGTGGAGCGACGAATCATATATTGTCTGCTGGCAACAGCAACTTTACTTTACCTGAATCAAAACATCCGATCAAATCGGTCAAGGCGCATGAGCAAGCGGATGAGGACAAACGCGATGGCAGCTGCCCCCAGAGCAACCACAACTGCTAGCCCCACATAACCCTGAACGAAGAGGATGGTGGCTGACAGAGTGAAGGCACTGATGAGCAAAGTATAGTTCGTTCCTAACTGAATACTGCTCATGCGCCGAAGAATGCGATCGCTCTCAATAGAGCGCACTCGAATTCGCAGGTCGCCCTGCTCTAATTTCTCAATCGTATCCTCAATCCGCCTGGGCAAACTCAAAGCCGTACTGCTAACTTGAGCCGCTTGCCGTCCTAATTCATTCAAGAAGCTACTACTACTATTACTGCCATTACTATCTGCCATAAGCTGCATTGCAAAGGGTTTTGCAACCTCCATAAAGTTAAATTCCGGGTCTAAGCCTTTTCCAACCCCTTCTAAAGTTGAGAAGGCTCGCATCACAAAGGTAAAAGTCGCCGGAAACCGAAAAGGTTGGTCGTAAGCAATTTCATAAAGGTCTTCACTAATCTGACTCACCGATTGGTTTTCAAACGGCTTGTCCATAAAGTGATCCAGCATATACTGAATCGATCGCCGTACGGGTCCCATATCATCAACCGCTGCCAGCGCTCCCATTTCGACGAGCGAATGCATCACTCGGTCGCCATCTTTTTGAGCAATGCCAAACAGCGTTTCCATTAGTTGCTCGCGAATGTTGGACTTAATCCGCCCCATCATGCCGAAATCATAGAAAATTAGGGCACCTTCGGGACTGACTGCGATATTGCCAGGATGCGGGTCGGCGTGGAAGAAGCCATCGTTGAGCAATTGTTGCAGGTAAGCTTTAGCACCCAGATGAGCCAGTTCCTTTCGATCTAGCCCTGCTGCTTCTAGCGCTTCATAGTGACTAATTTTGATGCCCGGAATGTACTCAAGAGTGACAACCCGTGGCGACGTATATCGCCAGTAGACACGCGGCACTTTTACCCAATCATAGGCGCGGAAGTTGCGGCGAAACGTATCGGCGTTGCTGCCTTCATTCAGGTAATCAATTTCTTCCCAAAGAATTCGGCTGCACTCCTCATAGATTCCCAGCCAGTCACGACCCCGACCCCAGTCGGGATGGTTTTGAAAGAAACGGGCAATTCCTCTAAGAATTTGCAAATCAACCGTAAACAGCTGCCGCAGTCCGGGTCGTTGTACCTTGACCACGACTTCTTCGCCGCTGTGGAGAGTTGCTTTATGTACCTGTCCCAAGCTAGCAGCCGCCAGGGGAATCGGGTCAAAAGTGCGGTAAAGCTGCGAAACTTTCTTGCTGAAGTCCTTCTCAATCAACACCTCAGCTTGTTCGTAGCTAAAAGCAGGCACTTTGTCTTGCAGCTTAGAAAGTTCCTCCACATACTCCACAGGGAATAAATCGGCACGGGTGGAGAACAGCTGCCCAACTTTAATAAAAGTCGGCCCTAGGTCTAAGAACGTCTCTCGAATCCAAATCGCTTGTGCTCTGCGTCTGTGGGCTTGTTTTTCCTCTGTAACTCCGCCCGGATAGCTCCAAGATTTGTTGTAGCGCCAGAGCTTAAACAATAAGGTTAAAACAAACCCCCAAATATCTACGAAGCGCCGTTGATGGGAGTAACTTTCGCGGTTCCACCGATAAGCCTTATCCTTACGGGCTTTATCAGCGGCACGCTGGGCACTCGGCGTGCTAGCCGCGTATCGCTTCAGTTTAGAGTCATTAGGATAGGCTGACACTCGGATTCCTAAGTCTGTTTTTTCAAGTAGTTGGCGCGATCGCAGTTGAGTGTGTGAGTTTTGGATAACTAACAACTCACAACTGAACTTTTAACTGAATTCCCCCTCAGCACGCGAACAGAGCGCTGCGCTCTCAGGATTTATACTGAGCTGCTGCGATAGCGTTGTAATTCGGCGCGAAAGCGAGCGACTTCTGCCCGAAGTTCATCAATCGTCGCTTGCAAATCTGTTGTTTGGGTGCCTTGAGGCACAATGCTGGTAGTGGTTCGCCCCCGCATCACCGTTTCAGCTTGGGCGTTAGAGCGTTCGGTTACTCGTGAGGTGAAGTGCCGCAAAGACTCTCGTTGTTCAGCATCAAATTTGCCGAGTTCCGAGAGAGCATTGGTGACGGCGTTTTCTACCTGTTCATTGAGAGCTTCTGCAACCGCTCTGCCGACAAAAAAGGCATGAACTACAGGATTCGTCATGAAAAAATCTATTTGTGCGTCCGAAACAAATTATAACTTGCTTGCTCTCGATACTACATACAGCCTAGGTTACAGCTTAGGCTTTGGCAGTGTACCTGAGGAAGGTGGTACGGGTGCGACAACAGCAGCGGGGGGTGATAGCAGGTTAGCGTTGGACGTGGGATCGGGGGTGTCTGAGATGGGCCAGTCGTCGCGGGGTGGAAAGGATTGTTCGGTATGCAGGATAGAAGATCCCGGTCCCATTGCTCCGTTCAAGCGAACTGCCAAGCCGAATCCAGCACCCGTACAGGTAGCGATCGCAGCGGTCATCATCAGCCCTCTGCCTAGTGTCAGTTTGGGAAACTTTAAGTTTTGTAAGCTAGGAAGGTTCGCTGACGAGCCAAGCTTTGTAGAGACGCGATTCATCGCCTCTGGAATCTTGAAACTCTCTAGCGAGATTTTCAGTTTGGCAAAGGCAATCGGGAAGTTTGCCCGTATCGCTGTTTTGAGTTTTTTCGGGGCAGCACTCACTTTGGCTAGTCGAGTTTTGTAGGGGCGGGTTTTGCCCGGTCGCTTCACATCCTGGCTAAGATTCCAGTTCACTCCGCTAGCAAGCGATATCTTCGGTTTCGTGTTGCTGGCTGGTTGCGGCTTTTGGGGCGCAGGCTGAGATTTGGGGATTACAGGGCGACGAGCCGTTTGGGTCGCGCGGGGAGCCTGTGGAGCCTTGGAGGCGGGCAACAGGGAGAGCCAATCTTCTACTTTTTGGGGACGCTTCTCGGCTTTGATTTCTAAGCCACACAAAATCGCAGCGATCGCAGTCGGGCTGAGTTTGGGTTGAATTTCCCGTAAATTTGGCAGAGGGATGCGATCGCGTAACGGTGCTGGAACCGGCGGTTGACCCGTCAGCAAGCAATACAAACTTGCTGCTAAAGCATAGACATCTGTCGCTGGGGTGAGTTTTTCCTGGGAAAAATATTGTTCGATTGGCGCATATCCGGGACTCAGCAAACTGGCTTGGGTTTGCGTCACTCCCTGCGTAAATTCAGCACAAAAACCAACGTCAATCAGCACAACATCATCAGTTCCTTGATGCCGGATGATGTTTTGGGGTTTGACATCTCGGTGCAGTAACCCTGCCTTGTGGATAACCGTTAAGGCACTGCCAATTTGACGAATATAGCCAAGGGCTTGGGCTTCTGGCAAAATCTGACCCGCTGGCAGCGATTCAGCCAGCGTCTGCCCCGGTATGAACTCCATGACGATGAAACATCGCCGGGATTCCTCAAACAAGTCGAGAACCCGAACCAGGTGAGGATGCTTGCAGCGAGCAAGGCGACGTGCCTGGGTGAGAAATTGCTGCCCAAACCGCTCAAAATCAGGATGAGTCCGCAGACTGTCGTTGAGGGTTTTGATGACGACCGCTTTCCCCGACTGAGTATGAGTCGCCCGGTAGGTGATCCCAAAGATACCTTGACCCAGTGGGGCGTCGAGGACGTATTTGCCGTTCTTCAGGACTGCTCCAGCCGTTAAGTTCATTAAAGATTTGTTACAGTTTTCCCAACTATGCTACCGTCTTGGTACGAATTTTGAGTCCCAGGAGGGAGGGAAGCGGCGGTTGATTACCGGGCTTGCTTAGGGCGGGTGTTTCCGCTCCTGGATTTGACTCTTAGCCGCTTCAAAGTGGATAATACTCTGCCAAAAATTTTTCAGCATCAGCGCGATCGCGGATTTCTCCATCCAGCGTTGCTGCCAATAGACGATCTAACATGGGTTTGAATTCACGCCCCGGTTTGTAGCCGAGGGCTTTCAAATCATTGCCGTTTAATATCGGTTGAATATTCGCCCAGATAGTGAGATATCGCCAAATTAGCCGCCGAATCAGACGCGAATTTTTGACAGCAATCAAAATCAACGTAGGCAATTCGTACCGTCTCAGCAACACGACAATTTGACTCGGTCGGTGACATTCGGGCAAAAATTTCACCACATCCGCTCGATCCCGATCGAGTTGATCTAATCGTTCGATACTGTCTGTCGGTAATTGAAGATTGATTGCCACTTTCGCGCGATATTCGCCAGCGAGGTAGGCAATTAAAATTTCTAGCCGCATCTGCCAATGATCGAGGGTTTTCTGAGGATCAAATCGGCGCAGACACCGATCTAGTAAACGCACCTGCTTCCATAATGGCTCATCTAACTCTAGCGTGGGATGGAGGCACCGCAACGCCCCCAGATCGGCAAGTAACTGCAACGCGGGTTTCCAGTAGGGCGCTTGGAGGATGTATTTGAGTTCTGCTTTCAGCCGTGTTTGTAGCGCTGGGGCTTTGCTATTTTCAGAGAGCGAGCGCTCGTAAATTCCACTCTCTAGCGCATAGCGGATATATCCTTCCGTCTGTGGCTCAATCTGAAATCCCAGGCGCACTGCAAACCGCACGGCGCGATAAATGCGCGTCGGATCTTCGATAAAGCTATTGGCATGGAGGACGCGGATTTGGCGCGATCGCAAATCTA
>NZ_JACJOQ010000115.1:0-2312 GCF_014695635.1 Coleofasciculus sp. FACHB-712
ACCTGATGTAAATTCACTTCTCGTAAATCAGCCTGCCAGAGGGTGAGATGGGAGAAGTCATAACCTGTTAAGTCTTTTTGCAATTGAACGAGCAGATTGAGGATATTGCCACCTGCATATCCGGGTTTTCTCGACCATTCATTTCGTAGTTTTGAAAGCAGTTGAGTCAGCTGCCGCTCAACGTTGTACTGCCCATACAATCGGGTAATTAAAGTGTTTAAAACGGGTTTGACAATTTGTTGACTCTGAATCTCTCTGATGTAATCTTTGCCCTGAGGCTTGAGCAAGGCGTGGCTGTGCAGGATGGAAATTAGGGGTGTCTGGTTTTCGGCTAGCAATTCCCCATTTCCGACTTCTAAATGTTGAATTTCTTCACAGACTTGGGCAATCAATCGCTCAGTGATGTACTCCATCACCACAGGTTGCTGGGTATAGCTACCTGACTGCTTTTCGATCAGCGATCGCCAACTGAGAGAACCCAATGCTTCCAGTAGGTCTGCACGAGAAACGGTGGGAACGATATCCTCTGCCAATTCCGAGAAGGTTGTCCATTCTCGATTGATGGCAAGCCAAAACATAATTGTTTTTTCTAGGGGAGAGCATCGCTGACACTGCTGGTCTAGTAGTCTGTGAATCCCATTAAAAATCGTGGTATTTTGAGCGAGAAAATCTTGGATCTTGCCATCAAAAACATCTTGAATGGAAGTGGCAACAATCTTCAATGCCAAAGGATTACAGCCGTAGAACTGACACAAATGCTGTTGCTGTGCTTCAGAACCGATTAATCCTTTTGCTTGAATGAGTGCTTGCGCTGCCTCTGGCGATCCGCTCAGTTGCAAGGTTCGCACAGGTAAAGCTGAATTCCCATCAACTACACCTTCTAAGATGCCCACCTCAGCAGGCTTCTCCCGACTGGTCAGCACCAGGCAACTTTGATGAGCGGTTTCTGCGATCGCTCGCAGCAGTTCCCCGTAGCCTTCATATCCCGGACGATACTGCCCCGGACAACTGACCTGAAAAAGGGTTTCTGCATTGTCTAGAACGATTAGGCAGCGAGAATTTCGCAGCCAATATATTAGTCGTTCAAGCTCACCGCCCGTCTCTTGTTGTTCCGACAGAAAAGAGATCGAGTCGTGCAAAAGAGTTTGGAGGGTGGGAGCATTTCGTAGCGATCGCCAAATTACAAAATCAAATTCTCCCTGGATTTCCTGCGCTAGTTTGGCGGACAAGGCAGTTTTCCCAATTCCACCCATGCCTAATAAGACAACTAGCCGACAGCGATTCTGTAAAATGCACTGCTTGAGCGTGTTTAGCTCTTCTGTCCGTCCGTAAAATAGGCTTACATCGATGATTTCGCCCCAATCGCAACGAGGTTGCCTGTCGTTTTGACTGGGTGTATTTAATTCAGAATTCGTATTGAGTAATTCAGAGCTTTTTTCTCGACTGATTATCCCTTCAGAATCTTCATTCAGCAGGCGATCGTAGAGGTCGCGGGTAATCGGGCTAGGATCGATTCCTAACTCTTCCCGTAAAAGCGTCATGCAGCGGTGGTAGATTCGCAAGGCACTCGCGCGATCGCCATTAAGCGCGTGCAGTTGCATCAAGTCACCATAAGTTGCTTCGTTGAGCGAGTCAACTTCTAACAACTGCTGGGCATAGCGCATCGCCGTCCGGATATCCCGTTGCTCCTTTAACAGGCGAACCAACCATTCCAATCCTTGGATAAAAATTTGTCGCAGTCGTTCCTGTTCTGGAAAAATCCATTCGTCGTAACAGTTAGGCAGTAAATCCCCCTGATAGAGGGCTACCGCCTGTTCTAACAAGGTTCGGACGGTTTTCCGGTCAGCCGCTTGTTCTGCCTCCTCCGCTTGAGCCACTTTCCGCTCGAACTCTGCAACATCTAACGTAAAAGGTGCATCTGAGCGCCACTGTAGCGTTTTTGTATCTACTTCAATGAATCGATCCGCGTCCGGCAAAACCCGCCGTAAGTGGTGCAGTTCTCTTCTTAGGTTCGTTCGGGCTTGCTCGTCTGTTGAGTCAGCCCAAAATAGGGAAGCCAGCCGCTGACGAGGCTGAGGCGTGCCGCTGTGCAGCACCAGATATGCCAGCAACGATTGCGATCGCTCCCCGCTCACGTCTGTCACCGGCTTTTCGTCATAAGTTAGGCGAAAGCCACCTAGCAATACGATCTCTAAAGTAGGCAGCATCATATTTTTACTCTGCCCGTCCATTTGGTACTCAGTCTATAACTTTTCGCAGTTTACTGACAGCCGCTTGCGATCGCGGTTAATACTCATCAACTTATAACTGCT
>NZ_JACJOQ010000116.1:0-7088 GCF_014695635.1 Coleofasciculus sp. FACHB-712
ACTGAAGCCGCAGTTGTTCAGAAGCTACCCATAGCCAAGATGATTCATCTGGCGACTCACGGCTTGCTGGATGATTTTCAGCGTAGCGGAGTACCGGGAGCGATCGCCCTGGCTCCTTCTGGTCAAGATGACGGGTTGCTCACCGCCAGCGAAATCCTGAATCTCAAGCTCAATGCCGAGTTAGTTGTCTTGAGTGCTTGCGACACTGGGCGAGGTAAGCTGACTGGCGATGGCGTGATTGGATTGTCTCGCTCTTTAATTACTGCGGGTGTCCCCAGTGTCATCGTCACTTTGTGGGCGATACCCGATAATCCTTCTGCCTTGTTGATGACCGAATTTTATCAAAATCTGCAACAAAACTCCGATAAAGCACAAGCTTTGCGAAGCGCGATGCTGACGACGATGAAACAATATCCTGACCAACCCAGCGCTTGGGCTGCATACACGTTGATTGGGGAAGCTGAGTAAAAAGCTAGGGAAAATCGCCGCAAGCTGCTACAACAAGGGGCGGGGCGATACCCACGCTGATGCCTAAAATGCTTTTTAAATAAGAACCCATGAGCATGAATGCGAAAAATGCTTCTTGGATGAGAACTCATGAGCATGAATGCGATCGCTACCAGAGAGAACCTTTTAATTTGCTGACATCGACTTAATTCTTTTTTAAGTAATGTTACCTCTGCATGGTATATTCAAAATGTTTGGTTCTGACCTGTAGTAGTCAGACCAAATAGCACAAGCTGAAACACATCAGTTGTGAACTTGTCAAACGAATCTCAAACAACCACGCCGACCACCGAGGAGTTACCACAAACTGGTTCGCCTGTATCAGAACCAGATGGCTCCATGCAAGAGTACTACCAACTTCAACAAGAGTTGTTGCTGACTACACTTGCTTTGAGCGGGATTATTTTTATCTCCGTCTGGATTTTTTACTCTCTCAACATTGCCCTGAATTACTTGATAGGGGCGTGCACATGTGTGGTTTACTTGAGGATGTTGGCTAAAGACGTTGAGCGACTTGGCGCAGAGAAACAGCGTCTGAGTAAGACTCGGTTTGCTCTGTTTATTGGGTTGATTATAATCGCAACCCAAGTGAATAAGCTACAGATTCTGCCCGTTTTTTTGGGATTTCTGACTTATAAAGCCTCCCTCATCGTCTATATGCTTCGGACTTTGTTTCCCCCGGACGCTCGATAGGTTGGACAGTGTTAGAATTCTCCACTCTTTAATCCCTGGAGAACCCTCATTGAATGGAAATGCTAAGTATTCTTTCCGCCTTTAATTCATTCCCTCTCGCCAAACTAGAAGTTGGTCATCACCTTTATTGGCAAGTGGGAAATCTTAAGATTCACGGGCAAGTTTTTCTAACTTCCTGGGTTGTTATTGGTATTCTTCTGCTTGCCTCGTTAGCTGCAACTCGGAATATTCAGAGAATTCCTAAAGGTATCCAAAACTTCATGGAATATGCTCTAGAATTCATTCGAGATCTGGCTAGAAACCAGCTTGGCGAGAAAGAATACCGTCCGTGGGTGCCATTTATTGGCACGCTGTTTCTGTTTATCTTTGTCTCAAACTGGTCTGGTGCATTAGTTCCTTGGAAGCTAATTCACCTTCCAGAAGGAGAACTAGCAGCTCCCACTAATGACATCAATACCACAGTGGCACTGGCATTGCTAACTTCTTTAGCGTATTTTTACGCGGGTTTTAGCAAGCGGGGTTTAGGGTACTTTAAAAAGTATATTGAGCCGACACCAATCCTATTACCCATTGCCATTTTAGAAGATTTCACAAAGCCCCTTTCCCTCAGCTTCCGTTTATTTGGCAACATTCTGGCGGATGAACTGGTAGTAGCAGTATTAGTGCTACTGGTTCCCCTGTTTATTCCTCTGCCAGTTATGGCGTTGGGGCTATTTACCAGTGCCATTCAAGCTTTAGTGTTTGCCACCTTAGCAGCTGCATACATTCATGAAGCGATGGAGGGGCATGGTGATGAAGGGCATGAGGAGCATTGACCTTTTTTAGAGGTAAGGAAGAAGGATATAAGATGAATAAAATCATCCCTCCTTTTCCATATCGCATTCGGGATGCCCTCAGTTGATAGAATTTGAGATTTGAGATTTAAGATTAAAAATCTTGGCTCAAAACTCAACACTTGTAAGGGAGCGGCATTGCCGTGTCTCTACTCGAAACTCTCTGTTGTTTGTTCTGTACTTCAAGGTAAGGAAATAATCATGGATCCATTGGTTTCTGCTGCTTCAGTTCTGGCTGCTGCTCTCGCAATTGGTTTAGCTGCAATTGGCCCTGGTATCGGTCAAGGAAATGCTGCTGGTCAAGCAGTCGAAGGTATTGCTCGTCAGCCAGAAGCAGAAGGGAAAATTCGCGGCACCTTGCTGTTAACCCTGGCTTTCATGGAATCCCTTACCATTTATGGTCTGGTGATTGCCCTAGTTCTGTTGTTTGCTAACCCCTTCGCTTAACATTTTTTGTTTGAGTAGAGACGTGGTTAACCACGTCTCTACTCAAACGAAGTTTTTAGTGTCCAGTCCTGTTGATGTAAGTTGAACCCCTTGCCTAGAGGGTATAGAGAATATGACAAGTGAGATAATTTTGCTTGCCATTAAAACTGCTGTTCAAGCATAAAGAGGGAAGAAATGTTTGATTTCGACGCTACCTTGCCCTTGATGGCAGTGCAGTTTCTGCTATTGGCAGCGGTATTAAATGTGGTTTTCTATAAGCCACTGACTAAAGTGCTAGACGAGCGCGACGATTACATCAGATCGAATGAGATGGGTGCGCGGGAACGCTTGGCAAAAGCTGAGCAGTTAGCAAAGCAATATGAGCAACAGCTAGCGGATACCCGCAGGCAGTCTCAAGCGCTGATTGCAAATGCTCAAGCCGATGCCCAGAAAATAGGCGCTCAACAAGTAGCTGAGGCACAGCAAGAAGCTGTTGCAAAACGAGAACAGGCGTCTATAGAGATTGGGCAGCAAAAGCAAGAAGCTTTGCAATCTCTAGAAACCCAGGTGGACGAACTGAGTCGCCAAATTCTGGAAAAAATATTGGGACAGCAGCTGGTCAATAGATAGAGAGCTTGAAGGAAAAGCTGTCATTAGTCATTAGTCATTAGTCATTAGACCAAAGCCAATGACTGATGACGAATGACCAACTTCATACTTCAATGGGATGGGTATCATGGGGACTTTTTTCTTATTAGCCGAGGTGGCTCACTCAGCTGGCGCTGAATTAGCAGAGGCAGAGGGGCATCATGGTTTCGGTTTAAATCCGGACATTTTTGAAGCCAATCTAATTAACCTGGCAATTCTTATTGGTGTACTGTTTTACTTTGGACGTAACTTATTAGGAAATATCCTAAGCGAGCGTCGTGCAAGGATTGAAACGGCGATTAGAGAAGCAGAGCAACGCCAGAAAGAGGCAGCAGCTGCACTCTCTGATGCCCAGCAGAAATTAACTCAGGCTCAAGCGGAGGCAGAACGAATCCGCAAAGATGCTGAAGAAAGTGCGAAGGCAGCGAGAGAAGCCATTTTGGCGAAAGCAGCAATGGATGTCGAGCGCTTGCACAGAACAGCTGTTGCCGATTTGAACACTGAAAGGGAGCGAGCGATCGCTGAACTCAGAGCGCAAGTTTCTGCAATGGCGTTGCAGCGCGTTGAATCGCAACTCAAAAGCCAATTGGATGATGCTGCTCAACAACAATTAATTGACAGCAGCATCGCTAGTGTAGGAGGTCGCTGATGAAAGGTAGTATGGTTAGCGGTGAAATCGTAGAGCCGTATGCAGAGGCATTAATGTCCTTGGCTCAGTCGCAGAACCAGACAGAGCGGTTTGGCGAAGATGTACGCTCTTTGTTGGGAGTCCTAGAAAGTTCTGAGGATCTACAGCATTTTCTGGGCAATCCAGTTGTAAGCGCTGAAAATAAAAAAGCGGTATTGCAGCAAATTGCTGGCGATGGACTTCACCCCTACATCCTCAACTTTTTGATGCTGCTGGTAGAGAGGCGACGTATCCTCTTTCTAGAGGGAATTTGCAAACAGTTCCAGGCACTTCTGCGGAAGCTGAATCAGACTGTTCTAGCAGAAGTTATCTCAGCGGTAGAACTGTCGGAGGCTCAGCAGCAAGCCATCGGCGAAAAAGTAAAAGCAATTAGCGGTGCCCAGCAAGTAGAACTTGATACCAAACTCGATCCAGATTTAATTGGTGGTGTCATCATCAAAGTGGGGTCTCAGGTATTGGATGCCAGTTTGCGAGGACAACTGCGCCGTATTGGCATACGCCTGAACAGTGCCGCCTAAAGTTGAAAGTTGAGAGTTGGAAAGGTAAGCAGTTTGTCGGTGGAAACTTTTCAGAGGTTTCCAAGTTAAGCAAGTGAAATTTGCAAATCTTAACTTCTAATGTTCAACCTACCACCGCCAAAATAGAGAGCTTCAACCTTTAAGCTACCCTTCGAGAAGGGATTCTCCTTAAAACCTTCAACCTTTAACACAAACCCTTTCCTCCTTTAACAAGTAACCATGATCAGCATCAGACCTGACGAAATTAGCAGCATTATTCGGCAGCAAATTGAACAATACGACCGAGACGTTAGTGTTTCTAACGTGGGTACCGTATTGCAAGTAGGTGACGGGATTGCCCGGATTTATGGCCTAGACAAGGTTATGTCCGGGGAACTGGTGGAATTTGAAGACGGTAGCGTTGGCATCGCCCTGAACTTAGAAGAAGACAACGTGGGCGTGGTGCTAATGAGCGATGGTCGCAACATCCAGGAAGGTAGCTCTGTGAGCGCCACCGGCAAGATTGCTCAGGTGCCAGTGGGCGAAGCCTTGATTGGTCGTGTTGTGGATGCTCTCGCTCGTCCGATTGATGGAAAGGGAGACCTTAACACCACAGAAACCCGCCTCATTGAATCAGGCGCACCGGGAATTATTGCTCGGCGCTCGGTTTACGAACCGATGCAAACCGGCATTACCGCTATTGACGCGATGATTCCGATTGGTCGGGGTCAGCGGGAGCTAATCATTGGTGACAGACAAACCGGAAAAACTTCGATCGCGGTTGACACCATCCTCAACCAGAAAGAAGAAGACGTGATTTGCGTCTACGTCGCTATCGGTCAAAAAGCTTCTACCGTCGCCCAAGTGGTGAACGTGCTTCAGGAACGAGGCGCAATGGACTACACCATTGTGGTAGCAGCAAACGCTAACGACCCAGCAACCCTGCAATATCTGGCTCCCTACACGGGCGCTAGCTTGGCAGAATACTTCATGTACAAGGGCAAGGCGACGCTGATCATCTATGATGACCTCTCCAAGCAAGCCCAAGCTTATCGCCAGATGTCCCTGCTGCTGCGTCGTCCGCCCGGACGGGAAGCTTATCCTGGGGATGTGTTCTATCTCCACTCCCGTTTGCTGGAGCGTGCCGCAAAGCTGAGTACAGAACTGGGTGAAGGCAGCATGACCGCGCTGCCAATTATCGAAACCCAAGCTGGGGACGTTTCCGCTTACATTCCCACCAACGTGATTTCGATTACCGATGGTCAGATTTTCTTGACCTCCGACCTATTCAACTCTGGCTTGCGTCCCGCAGTGAACCCTGGTATTTCCGTGTCACGGGTGGGTTCAGCGGCTCAAACCAAGGCGATGAAAAAAGTGGCTGGTAAGCTAAAGCTGGAGTTGGCTCAGTTTGACGACCTGCAAGCTTTTGCTCAGTTTGCCTCGGATTTGGATAAGGCAACCCAAGACCAGTTGGCGCGGGGTCAGCGCTTGCGGGAACTTCTGAAGCAGCCGCAATACTCGCCGCTATCAGTGGCTGAGCAAGTGGCAGTTGTGTATGCAGGTTTGAATGGCTATTTGGATGATATTCCTGTAGAGAAGGTGGCTCCTTTTGCGCGATCGCTGCGGGAGTACCTGAAAACCAGCAAGCCGAAGTACATGGAAATCCTCCGCAAAGAGAAGCAGCTGACGGAAGATGCGGAAGGCATTCTCAAGGAAGCGATCGGTGAAGCGAAGAAGACCTTCATGGCGATGGCGTAACTTGTCCAAAGCGAATAGCTAAGCGCGAATAGCTAATTGTAAAAAGTAGCGCTTCGCAATTAGCTATTCGTAATTAGCCACTCGCAAAGGACAACTGACACCGGACAAAACTATGGCAAATCTAAAATTTATTCGCGATCGCATTCAGTCGGTCAAAAACACCAAAAAAATCACCGAGGCAATGCGCCTAGTTGCCGCCGCCAAAGTGCGCCGCGCCCAACAACAGGTGACTGCCACTCGCCCCTTTGCCGACCGCCTCGCTCAGGTTCTCTACGGTCTGCAAAACCGTCTGCGGTTTGAAGAAGCTAACCTGCCTCTGTTGAGAAACCGGGAAGTTCGGTCTGTAGGAATTTTGGTCATTACAGGCGATCGCGGTCTCTGCGGTGCCTACAACACCAACGTCATCCGTCGCGCTGAAAACCGCGCCAAGGAACTACAAGCCGAAGGTCGGGACTATAAATTTGTGCTGGTAGGGCGCAAAGCTATCCAATACTTCCAGCGTCGCGACCAGCCGATTGACGCTACTTATACTGGCTTAGAGCAAATTCCTACAGCAGCAGAAGCATCCAGAATCGCTGACGAACTGCTTTCCTTGTTCTTGTCAGAGAACGTAGACCGGATTGAATTGGTCTACACCAAGTTTGTCTCCTTGATCAGCTCTCGCCCAGTGGTGCAAACCTTGCTGCCGCTGACAACCCAAGGACTAGAAGCAAGAGATGATGAAATCTTCCGCCTCACAACTCGCGGTGGCGGTTTTGAGGTAACGCGGGAGAAAGTCTCTACCCAACTTCGAGAGTTTCCACGGGACATGATCTTCGAGCAAGATCCAGTGCAGATTCTCGATGCCCTCCTGCCGCTGTATCTGAATAACCAGTTACTGCGGGCTTTGCAAGAGTCGGCAGCGAGTGAACTAGCAGCACGAATGACGGCGATGAACAACGCCAGCGACAACGCTAAGGAGCTGATTGGTTCTCTTACTCTGAAGTACAACAAAGCGCGTCAGGCGGCAATCACCCAGGAAATTCTGGAAGTTGTCGG
>NZ_JACJOQ010000117.1:0-3976 GCF_014695635.1 Coleofasciculus sp. FACHB-712
CAAAAATCACTATCGTCTCTGTGGGTGGGGTCTTTAATGGGAGGTCGGGCTTTCAGGCGGCTCGTTTCTATCACCTGCGAGGGAGTCGAGACTGGGTTGAGGATCTCGGCGGTATTGTCTTCCCCTCTCGGTGGCTGTGGAACGTGAGTTCCCAATTTAATCAAGCTCGTTTGCAAGGGCATTATTCGGCCCGGAGCAGTGGCTCCCACGCTCACGATGGCCCTGAAGGTTATTTTGGTCTAGAAGTTGCTAAGCCGGAGGACATGACTTATGTAGAGTTAACCCTCCAAGAGGTGAATAAACTTCCTATTTGGTCGCTAGAGAAGCCAGCAAAGTAGTCATTGCGAATCGGGAATGGCTATTTTAATTAGCCATTCCCGATTCGCAAATATCATTTCCAATCTTCCCAATTCTGGTTGAAAATTGAGGTGTCTGGAAAGACAGTCGGATTGTTATTCTTATCCAATCGACGTTTCAGCGCTTCTAGTTGTGGTTC
The DNA here is from genome assembly GCF_014695635.1 of Coleofasciculus sp. FACHB-712. NCBI lineage: Bacteria > Bacillati > Cyanobacteriota > Cyanophyceae > Coleofasciculales > Coleofasciculaceae > Coleofasciculus > Coleofasciculus sp. FACHB-712. Next base: position 497 of record NZ_JACJOQ010000117.1, read on the forward strand.
AGCGCGTGGCAGTTCATCCACTAGCTGATAAGGCGCGATCGCATTTTCTAAGGCAAAAGCGGCTGTCGTTCCAGCAGCAGCCCCCGCTGACCATTCAAAGGAATGCACTCGATAGGCAGCGGCGGCAATATGACTGGTCGCAATACTTTTCCCTGCCACTAGCATATTGTTGATTTTTTGGGGAATCATCGCTCTGAGAGGGATTTGGAACGGATATGCTTGACCTGCACCCCGTCGTTCACCTTCCCGTTCGGTGTTTCCTGGAGCTTCTGCGGGGCTTTGGGTCATGCAAGGATGGAAGTCAATGGCATAGTGACCAATCCCCACAGCGTCGGGATAGATGGTGGAACGAGTGCGCCGCATGACTTGTTCCGGCGGCTTGGTGCCGCTCAGTACAGACGCTACTTCCAGTCCTGCAAGCGATGCCTGTAGTCTCCGATAGGTATCTGGTGACAATGTTTGACGGTAGTAGTCGTCTTTGTAGTTACGGCGAGAAATATCAATTTCCCAAATGCTAAAACCTTGAGGATAAGCCAAGGTGGGGCGTCCAATAATTCGCCGTCCTTCCCGCATATAAGGATACTTAGATAACCCATGCACCGTTCCCATTGGGGAATCTAACCCACTCAGGTAACGGTTATTGGGTTTCGCCTGCTTAACTCCTGGGCCAAGTTGAGAGTCGGTGGTTCCAGCAACCAGCCAGTGAAAATATCCCAGCGCGTTTTCCTCGCCTTTGCGGAGGGTTTCGGTTCGCAATCCTCCCATCCATTCTCCAGGCTGTAGCTGTCCAGCGGCTTGCAACTGGTCGCGAGTGTAAACTAAGTTATCTTCGGCGTTTCCGGGGCGGTAGTCGTTGCCCCAAGTCCAGTTCTGCATGGAGATGTCGCCGGGAGTGGGTCCCGTATAGGAGAGACCCCCGAATTTGGTTGTTTCTCCAGCTTTAGGACTCCAAATGCGTCGGTAGGTGAAGACTAGCCCAAAGTCCGCCAGTCGCTTTAATTCATAGCTGTAGTAGGGTTCATATTGAGAATAGAAGGGTGGCGGGGTATGGGTTTGTGGTTGTTGGGTTGCCTCCATTGCAAAGGTGTAGGTAAAGCCTTGGGTGCAATAGCGATCGCCCTTTTCACTCGACGAAGAAGGTTCGAGGTAAGAACGGGGGTCAATCCCTAGCCGGTAAGGAACGTCAGCCAGGGCAATCAGTTCGCCGGTTTCTGAGGCGTCAACCACGTACCAATTTGGGGCTGCGGGTGCTGGCTTTTTCGCTGGCTGGGGTACAAAACGGACAATGGTTTTGTCAAACTGAGGCGAGTTCTCGTAGCGATAAGAATCCTCAATCGTTTGCGATAGCGGCAGCGTGTTGAGAGGAGATGCGCCTTTCGCTGGACGATGCTGGATAGCGATCGCACCTTGAATCAAATTGCCCGCTTGGTCGATATTCAGTTCTTTGATTACCGTCGAGGGAAACCATTTCAGCTTGCCTCTGCCTCTTTTGGCAGCATCTTGCAATTGGTCGTACAGCAGTTTGTGAGCATCGCGGGGAAGAAAGCAGGATTCACTAACCCAACAATCGCCAGGATTGAGTTCTCCATATTTGCGATTGATTCGCTGTCGCAAGTCCAGGTAGCCGCGAGAATATAACAGCTTTTGCCGTTGGGTAGGGCGTTCATCCAGTGCGGAAGTTCCCTGTGCGGAAATTTGTCCTCCTACCCAGTCGGTAATTTCCGTGAGGCAAACGGTTCGCCCCGCCAATAAGCCTTCGTAGGCAGTCGCCGCACCGGAGAGTCCCCCTCCAACGACCAAGATTTCACACTCCACCGTTTGATCTGGGTTTCTGGGGGGTGCTGCCAAAGCAAGTGGAGTGAATGATTCTAGCAATGTTAAGCCTAGAGTCAGGCTAAGGAGCGATCGCTTCATGTTTAGACGTTTCAGCTTCTACGTATATCTAGCTAGCTCTCCGACGCTACCACTCTCAAATTGTTCATTGCAAGCTTTTCTGGCGGCAGTCAGAACAAGCGATCGCTCTAGCCTATCCCGAAAAGGCGATAAATATTACTCTACTCGAATCCCCCTGTTGAATTAGATGGCGATTCAAGTCAGCATCTGCACTTTTCTATAGCTAGCAGTGCAGCTAATTCCCGCTATTGGTAGTGCTTCGGATTTTGATTGCAGTAGCGCTGCGAATAAATCCTAATTTCCTAAGGACTCGCTGAATAAGCCTCTACCTAATGAGATGTTTTTAGTTCTGAAAATCCCTTACTTTAGCCTAGTTTTTAATTTCATTATCCTGTATAAAACCGAACAAAAATAGATTGCATTCATTTTTATTCTAAAAAACAAATATCGATCGAGATTTAGTTGCAATTTAGAGCAAGCTAGAGATCGCATCTGATAGACACGGCGCTACAATATGTTTTTTGGAATTTCCAGTGAAGCTACAAAGTAATTTTTAGCAGCAAGTATGGTTTTAAAGAATGAATTGATACGATTAGCTCTCTCGGTAAGCAAACATATCTAAAGAGAGAGGTAGTTGAAGAAAGATTAAGCAGTATTAGTAGATGTATACCTGCTCAGATGTAAATGATCGCTGAGTTGAGAAAAAAAATTTAGTGCATCAAGACTTTCCTGAATTTGTTAGCTCTTTTTTGGCTAACGAACCTACGGTCAGCCCTAGCAAACAAAAGTATTTCCTGGAGATTTAACCATGATGAAACGAACAACAGCAACTGCTGCCCTTGTAGCAGTTGGATTATTTACGTCTCTGGGCTTCTCAGCCGTAGCTCAGACCACCCGCCCCGTAACGCCATCAACCCGACCGGCAACGCCGTCAAACCGACAGGCAACGCCGTCACGCAACAGCCAGTTGACTGCCCTAGATAGGCAGTTTATTATGGACGCCGCCCACGGGGGAATGGCAGAAGTACAACTAGGGCAACTGGCGTTAGAAAAGTCAACCGACCCGAATGTAAAGCAGTTCGCGCAGCAGATGATTCAGGAGCATACACGGGCGAACCAAGAGCTAATGCAGTTAGCGGCTCAGAAGGGAATCACGCCTCCAACGACTCCGGGGCCAAAGTATGAAGCAGCAATGATGCGGCTTCAGCAGTTGTCTGGAAAGAGCTTCGACCAAGCCTATATGATGGAGGGCGGGCTGAACGGTCACTTAGAAAGTGCCGCAGTGTACCAGCGTCAAGTTGGACTGGGACAAGATCCCGATCTGAAAGCGTTTGCTGGCAGAATCTTGCCAAGGGTGCAGGGTCATTTAGAAATGGCTGCTTCGATGACAGGTGCCAAGGTGGCTGAGACAGACAATGCGATGCCTGGAATGCCTGGAATGTCTGGGATGCAGATGAACCGGGGGACGCAGATGAACCGGGGGATGCAGATGAACCAGGGGACGCAGACAACCCCGAATATGCAGATGAACCGGGGAATGCAGACAACTCCTGGGACACAGATGACTCCTGGAACACAGACGACCCC
>NZ_JACJOQ010000118.1:0-7265 GCF_014695635.1 Coleofasciculus sp. FACHB-712
CTGATGGTGGCGGATAACACTTTTACGGGAAGTAAGCACGATGGAGTTGCCGTCACTGGCAATAGTGCCCCCACCATTCGCAACAACTACTTCTATGAAAACGGGGGCAATGGGATTACGATTTACGGGACTTCCCGACCGGAAGTGCGGGAGAACGTGTTTGAAAATACGGGATTTGGCATTAGTATCGGTCATAATGCTGCCCCGCAGCTAATTGCCAATCGCATCAGTGGCAACAAAGATGGGGTCGTCGTAGAAACCAAGGCAACACCTGTTCTCCGGAATAATATTATTGAAAATAACGCTCGTTACGGGTTAGTGGCAGTTTCCCAAGCCCGTCCTGATTTAGGAACTGCTGGCGAACCGGGCGGCAATATTTTTCGTGCCAATGGTCTATTGGACATTAACACCAAGGCTTCGAGCCAGGAGATTCCTGCCTATGGGAATGAGATTACTGCCAAAACGGCAGGACGCATTGACCTGACGGGCATGGCTATCCCACCCACCTCGCTTGTAGAGGCTCCCATTGCCAGCGGGCTTCTGAAGCCGCTTCCCACCGCTTCCCTGCCGCCACAGGAAGCCCTGGCACCGATTCAGCCAGTAGCGAGGAATGGTGGAAGTTCTCAATCTTTGCCACTCCTCTCTAACCGCCCGAACTCAGAGATTTTAACTCCAGTACAATCGGTACCCACTGACAGCACCGGGATTAAAATTTCCGTTCAACCGCCTGCCCCAACCTCTCAGCGAGCAAGAACGTCAGCTTACGGATTACCAACATTGCAGCCTCCGGTGGTGCCTGCGGTGGTGTCGCCAGTAGTGCCGCCCCAGCAGCCCAGAGCGACAGCGTCTCCCTTACCGATATCGCCTGTGCCCCAGACTGCACCCCTAGAAATTCCCGCGCCGCCTCCGGTTGCTCGGTCGCCGTTGCCGACTTCCCGGTCGCCCAGAGCGACGACATTACCAGCGCTACCGTCGTCAGCTTCTACATTACCGGCGCTACCGTCATCCACCCCGTCTCAACCGTCGCCTGCCCCCCGGACTCTGGACTTCGGGGTAGCACCACAGGAGCCTCTCCAAGCTTCGGCCTCCTCCGATTTACTGCCAGTGCCGAGTCCTGATGTTCCTTTGGGGAATATCGGCAACAGTCGGGCTGCTAGCGGGAGAGTGCCCCGCCGAGCGGGAGGTAGTCAACAGGCTCTAGGTTTGCGTTATCGGGTTGTGGTGGAGGCTCAAAATTCGCGCCAAGAGGCTTTAGTGCGATCGCTTGCACCCGATGCTTTCCGCACGCGCTCCAACGGTCGGACGGTGATGCAGGCGGGAGCTTTTAGCACTCGCGATCGCGCTTTGGAAATGCAGCAAATGCTCAACACGAAAGGTTTAGCAGCCACGATTGAGTCAAGGAATTAATATTGTTTGTCAGGGGTTGATGGTTAATTGTCCGTTGTCATTGACCCCGGATGATTACCCACGACCCAATGTTCTACAGTTGGTTATTTTGACCCGTAATCATTCTTAGCTCAGACCGTTATGCCAAGAGATGAGTCGCTCTCTCGAAGCTTGATGCTAATTTGTTTTGGAACAGCGGTGGTGTTGTTCTCAGTTTCTAGGCGGACAAGTTCTTCAAGGGTGACGACCGTCAGCTTGGATTCCCCGATTCGGAGTCAGCGCCAAGTCGGCAAGTTGGCAAGTTGGCAGCTTGGAGACTTGTGGAGTAAAAATCGATCTTCAAATAGCCGCTCAACCGCTCGGGAATATTCAGTGCTAGAAACCGCTCAGGCGGCATCCGCTTGGCAATCGCATCTCGTTGTCGATTTGAGCGATCGCCTGGTTTATGTTTACCGTGACGATCGGCTGCAAGCCAGTTACCCCGTAGCGGTGGGGCAGTTAGGTTGGGAAACGCCCACGGGTTCGTTTCAAGTTTTGCAAATGAACCAAAATCCGGCGTGGCGTCAACCGATTACGGGTGAAGTTATCCCATCTGGGGCGAATGATAATCCCTTAGGCGATCGCTGGATTGGTTTTTGGTCGGATGGGCGTCATCAAATTGGGTTTCACGGCACCAACGAAGAACACCTGATCGGGCAAGCAGTCTCCCACGGCTGCTTGCGAATGCGAAATCAAGATATTCGGATGCTTTATCAGCAGGTCGCGAAAGGGACACTCGTACTGGTTCGCAGGTAGGAGGGAAAAGTTTTGAGTTTTGAGTTCTGAATTAATCACTCAAAACTCAAAATTCATCATTTATAACTCTTCCATTATTCGTTGCTATGGTTACTGGATTGAGGTTCAAAGCTAGGTGCGTAGGTTTGGAGTAAGGAACTCACCTGCTTGAACACGTCGCTGTCGTTCGCTTTGCTGAGCGCTTGCCGTTCTGGGAAAAATTCGGGACGATCCAGATTCCGGGCGATCGCTTCGCTCACTTGCTGGGTAATCAGCTCTTGAAGTTCATCCTTTGCCCGCATTCGCTGATAGCTAGCACCTTCCTCCGTCGTGGCATACAGCGGAGGCAAGCGATTGAGCGCGTAGGCGGCAATATCGCCGACATCTAGAACGCGATCGCTGGTTGCCTCAATTTCTGCGACTCTGGCGATCGCTTCCGTCAGCACCAACTCTTCCATGACATTGATGAACTGTTTTCGAGGAACTGCAACCACTTCCCCAGTTAACAGTGCGCCCATCAGACGGTCTAGAGCCATGTATTCTTCAATCGAAAGCTCAGAAGCCGTGTCACAGATGCGCCCCACCTCTGCTTCCATCGCTGGCGTCAGATAACCATCCTGCAGGGCTTGTTCAACAATTTTTTCAATACTCATCTAAAAATCCTGCTGGATACCCCATCCAAACTGTTTTGGTTGGCTAGGAAAGCGAGGCAGGGATTACCGCTTCCCTAAAAGTGCGTGCCCGTTTTCGAGTGTTGATACGCCCTCAACGAAGCCGAAACCTGCGTTGATGTCTTTTCGCCCATGCCCACTCATCTATCCTGGCATAACCAGCGCCTCAAAATACGCAAAACTACGCAGGCTTAACATCAGTCGGTTAGCGAACTAACAATATTGCTTTGACAGTGGGAATTTTCGGGATTTTTCCCAAAGGCTATTCAACATTTACGCTTCTCAGATGACTATCTACAATCCCCGTCCGCAAAGCTTTCGCTTCGGAAAAGCCTACACTAGCTCTCGGTGGGATAGTCGAAGACATTGAAAAATGCTTCGCAATCTCGTTTCGGAGAGGCAACCCTGCCACAATCTTTCCTCAATACAACACCAAATACATTAAAACCTAAAAAAATTCATCAAAACTTCAAAAAACCTCATTCAACTCCTTGAGTTCTCCAAGGTACTGGGTCTACGGCAAGACTATTGACATACAATCCCCAATGTAAGTGAGGACCCGTTGAAGCTCCCGTTGAACCAATTGCCCCAATCACCTGTCCCGCTTTTACAAAATCCCCTTCCTTGACATCAATCCGGCTCAAGTGCATAAAAATACTGGTGACGCCTTGACCGTGATCTACCCCAATTACATTTCCGTGAACTCGGAAACCCTGAGCAACCCGTCCCACCAGCGCCACTCTTCCCGATGCTGGTGCTGTTACCGGCGAACCATACCCACCCGCGTAGTCAACCCCGCGATGGTAGTAGTCATTTGCAAACTTGCCATTGTAGTAACGGCGAACCCCGTAAATACTGGTGATGCTACCTCGGTTCGGCTTGAGAAAAGGACCATTCCAGAACTTTTGCGGCGTCACCAAATTTTTAAAAGCTGCCACGCGGTTGAGTTCAAATTGGGTTGCTGATTGTCCGGCTTTTCCGGGGGGTAGGGTAATCCGTTGCACCGGGAAATTGCGCGATCGCAATGGCAACGACAGGTTTTTGACTTCCCCATCACCAGCAACCCGAATTTGTAGCGTTCCCGGCTTGTCTAAAGGCGTTGTCGGTAGCAAGACTCGAAAGCGATTTTGACCGAGGGAAAACGCCCGGTAAGTCTTCTGTTTGAAAGAAACCGTGGGACTCTGCGAACCAGGAGAGTCCGTCTGAATCACGACCGAGAGCGTATCCCCAAGCTGGGGATTGTTGGGTGCCACCTGTACCTGCAAAGCTTTGACAGGCAAAGCAGTAGAAACTAAAAAAGCAAAAGGCAACAGAAAGAATTCTTTGTTTTTACGGTTCGCTTTGGACTTTTGACTGGACAAGAGTGTAGAAACCAGCCGCCGGTCATGGCGAGATTGAAGCAGAGTCTTAAGCGACATCACAGGCAATTTTCTCCGAGCCAGTAATTGACAAAGCGTCTATGACCTTGTCTATGACCTTTATTACTAGCGGATAGACTATCACCTTGCCTGGACTGTTTCCACCGCCTTTCCTCAATTGATCCCAGTTGCCCAATAGAAACCTGAGGCAATGGCGTTAGCACAGTCCATAAAACTCTGTATTCTAAGTTTATATACCTTTATACTTGTTCTCATAAAACAAACTTGTGCAAGAAGACTTTAGACTGATTGTTGACTTAGTATCTGTTTTGGCAGCAGCAGCCGTTGGTGGAGTGGTATCAGCGCTGCTGCGGCAACCTGCCTTACTGGGTTATATCGTCGGCGGAATCGTCGTTGGGCCTGCGGGGTTGGGACTGATTAAAGAATTGGTTCAGATAGAAACCCTGGCTCAATTTGGTGTCGCCTTTTTGTTGTTCGCCTTGGGCGTTGAGTTTTCGTTTGCGGAATTAAAAAAAGTTAAAGGCATCGCCTTGGGTGGAGGCGGACTCCAGATTGCCCTGACAATTGCAGTCACGGTTGCAGTCTGTGGACTCACTGGAGCGTGGGGTACCTTACCAGCGAAGGGTGTCTTCCTGGGGGCAATTCTGTCTTTGTCTTCAACCGCAATTGTCTTTAAGTGTCTGATGGAGCGAAATGAGACGGGGACGCCTCACGCTCAGGTGATGCTGGGGATTTTGGTGGTACAGGATTTGGCATTGGGGTTGATGCTGGCTGTCTTGCCAGCGCTGGATCAACCGCCAGAAGCGATTGGCAAGGCTGTGGCTTTAGCGCTGTTACAGATTGGGTTATTTGCGGCTGTAGCTGTGGCAGCAGGCATCTGGCTGATTCCTCCCTTGCTGCGCCTCTTGGCTCGAACGGAAAGCCGGGAGTTGTTTCTATTGGGCGTGGTGGCGCTGTGTTTGGGAATTGCGTTGCTTACGGAGGCATTGGGTCTTTCGATTGAAATGGGGGCATTTGTCGCCGGGTTAATGATTTCGGAGGTGGAATACGCCGACCAAACCCTGACTTATGTGGAGCCGTTGCGGGATGTGTTTGCAGCGCTGTTTTTTGCGGCGATTGGGATGCTCATCGACCCGATTTTCCTGTGGAACAACCTAGAGTTAATTCTGGGGCTGGTTTTACTGGTTTTTGTCGGCAAGTTTTTGATTGTGACGCCGATTGTTAGAGCGTTTGGCTATCCGCTGAAAACTGCGGTAATTGCTGGTTTGGGGTTAGCTCAAATTGGAGAATTTTCGTTTGTTCTAGCCAGTGAAGGACAAGCTTTGGGGCTGGTTTCTCGGCGGGTTTACTTGCTGATTTTGGGCACGACTGCGGTGACGCTGGTACTGACGCCTTTTGTGATGCGGCTGGTGCCAAAATTGTTGGAGTTGCCTTGGCTGAAGCCATATCTAGATCCGGTGGATGACCCGATGGAAGTGGCGGTAGATGCGCCTTTGCAAAATCATGTGGTGGTCTGCGGTTATGGACGGGTGGGACGGAATCTGATCAAACTGGTGCAGGAGCATAACTATCCAGTGGTAGTGATTGACCAGTCGGAAAGCCGGATTCAGCAGTTAAGAGAAGCAGAAGTTTCTTATGTTTATGGCAATGCGGTGAGTTTGCACGTACTGGAAGCTGCGGGGGTAGATAAGGCGAAGGGGATGGCGATCGCGCTTCCCGATCCGATGAGTACCCGCCTTTGCCTCAAACGTGCCTTAGAATTGGCTCCGGATCTGGATATTGTCGTTCGCGCTAACCACAACAACGATATCGAACTGCTTTATCAGCTGGGGGCGCGGGAGGTGGTGCAACCGGAGTTTGAAGCCAGTTTGGAACTAGCGGCGCATCTATTAGCCGGTAGTGGATTGCCGACATGGCAGATTCAGAAGGAAATGCAGCAAATTCGCAATAGCCATTACTTAGCATTGCGTCCAGAGCGATCGCCTTCGGAGATTGCTCATGACTTACAAATTGCCACTGCCGAAATGAATAGCAAGTGGTATTCCCTCCCGCCCAACTCTCCCCTGATTGGGATGACGCTACAGGAGACGGATATGCGCCGATTGACGGGTGTCACTTTGATGGCAATTCGGCGAACTGGTGGGGAAGAAGTGGACTATCCAGACAAGCAAACTTCTCTGGAAGTGGGCGATCGCCTCTTGGTGGTGGGAGAATCCAACGAACAAGCTGCTTTTAATCAACTGGCAAACGGTGAAGTGGCAATCCCAAGCCAAACCGCTCCCTGTCAGTGGTTGCAGGTTCCCGAGTCCAGCCCTGTTGCCGGTAAGCCTCTCTCTGAGCTGCATATTCGCCGCCAGTACGGGGTGCAAGTGCAAGCAATTCGGCGAGATGGCAAGTTCATCCGCTTTCCGGGGGGCGATACCGAGCTGCAAGCGGGCGATCAGCTGCTCTTATGCGGCGGCAGTTTTCCCCTCAATCAAGTGCAACAGTTGTTGGCACCCGAATCTGAGCCTCCGGTTTTCCCTGTCCCTACGCTCAACGTGCCAGTAAGCGAAGCGATGCAAGAGCATCTTCCCTCTGATAATCAGCGAACAGGCGAATCAAGGTAATCGGTCATTGGGGAAGTGATTCCCGATTCCCGATTCCCAATTACTTTGGCTGCACATAAGCGATCGCGTGTCGCCAAACCAGCGTTTGCTGATTCGATTCATCTTGTAGACAAATACAGTTCTGATCTTGCCAACGCAGTTTACCAACGAGTACATCGTTCGTGAGGAGTTTCAGTTCAACCCTTTGTCCCTCTTTCACAAATGTTTGGACGAGACGAGTGCTTGGTAAGCCTGTTTCCAGTTCAGTTGTCATAATGCAAGATTTTTCCTAATGCGAATTGCCAGATTTCAGGATTGAAGGACTGCCATTAACCATTACCCATTCCATAGTTTATGCTAATCGAAAATTGCGAATCGAAGGATTGCTAAATGGGAATCGAGTTTACTAAGTATCACGGACTGGGAAACGATTTCATTCTGATTGACAATCGTTCCTCATCAGAACC
>NZ_JACJOQ010000119.1:0-8807 GCF_014695635.1 Coleofasciculus sp. FACHB-712
TGAATGGATAGAGATAGAGGCTTATCGGGACTGGAAAAGTTTAGTAAAGTATGTCAAAAATGTGCTAAAAAAAGTCGGAACCGAATATGTAATTAATTTTGCTTAAGCACTTATGCTTGTCTAATGTTTGCTGATGGCACAACGCAACCGTTTCGCTCATGGCCTTATTTCATTGGGGCAAATGGAACGGGTGTGATTTGCTTTATCCCCTATTTAATTTTCCGAAAATCAAATCAAGAATTTTCTGGACCAAAGGATAAATTACTAAAAATTCTAGATTCCCGTTGGACAGGAATTTTCCTACTGTTAACAACGATTGGCTTACTTGCCTACGCAATATTTGCTGGAGATTGGGGAGATTATATTCAACAGTTTAAAACCAGGGAATTCGTTCACCTCATCAGTTTGGATTTTTGTCTGATGTGCCTGGTGTTTCCATTAACGTCACTGTTTGACGATGATATGGCTCGTCGGGGCATAAAGGAGGCTCGAATTTTCTGGGCGGTGGCGCTAGTACCTTTATTTGGACCACTTGCTTATCTTTGCCTGCGTCCACCTTTGCCAGAATCAAGTGCTGACGTCAGCTTTCAAGCGTCTAATTTGACAGCTTAGCTTGCGAGTTGTGCCAGGAGAATGTGAAAGGAGAAAATGAAAATATAGAGGGGTGCTGTAGCGTCTCTGGGAGGTGGAAAGCATGATTGCCACTTTTCCTGTATTTTCTTTTATAGCAATTCTCGTTTGGACGCAGTACCGTTTAACCCCACCCCTGCCCCGCCCCGCAAGCAGGAAAGGGTTCAATACTGCCCTCTCTCCGCTTGCGGAGAGGCGGTTGAGGGTGAGGTTCCGAGTATATTGCAACAAAGTGAGAACTGCTATATAGGCGAGTTAAAGGGGCGATAACCGATCGGAATGCCAAAAAATCCTTACGCTTGGGTAGAGCAATCCCTCGCCACCATTCACCGCGCAGATTGGTATCGATCGGTGCAAGCGATCGCTAGTCGTCCGGGTGCGACGGTGTTGCTGGAGGGGCGTGAAGTCATCAATTTTGCCAGTAATGATTACTTGGGACTCGCGGGGGATGAACGCCTCATCCAAGCCGCAGTAGCGGCTACTCAGACATTTGGCACGGGTAGCACGGGTTCTCGGTTACTCAGCGGACATCGGGAACTGCATCGGGAATTGGAAAAAGCGATCGCATCCCTCAAACAAACTGAAGATGCCTTAGTTTTTAGCTCTGGATATCTGGCAAACTTAGGTGCGATCGCTGCTTTAGTCGGAAAACGCGATCTGATTGTGTCTGATGGGTACAATCACTCCAGTCTGAAAAATGGGGCGATTCTTAGCGGTGCAATGGTTATTGAATACCCTCACTGCAATGTTGAGGAGTTAAAAACCCAACTGAATTTACACCGGGAAAAATACCGTCGATGCCTGATTCTCACAGATAGCGTCTTCAGTATGGATGGCGATTTGTGCCCCTTACCGGGACTGTTAGAGCTGGCGGAGGAATTTAGCTGTATGCTGCTCGTTGATGAAGCTCATGCCACAGGGGTACTCGGAGCAACGGGTGCTGGGTGTGTAGAACATTTTGGCTGTAGCAATGTCCCGTTGATTCAAATCGGCACTCTCAGCAAAGCTTTAGGCAGTTTGGGTGGATATGTCGCAGGCAACTCGGCTGTGATTGACTTTTTGCGGAATCGGGCACCTAGTTGGATTTATACAACGGCTCTTTCCCCCGCGGATACCGCTGCGGCATTAGAAGCAGTTCGCATCATCCAAAAAGAACCGGAACGCCTCGCTAGTCTGTGGCGTAATGTCAATTTTCTCAAACAGCAGATTGCCCAGAAGTTACCACTACAATTACTGCCTTCTGAATCACCCATTCTCTGCTTTCCCTTGGAAAGTGCAGAAGCAGCGCTAAAAATGGGACATCAACTAAAAGCATCCGGCATTTTCGCCCCAGCGATTCGTCCTCCCACGGTGCCTACGAGTCGAATTCGGCTCTCGGTAATGGCAACCCATGAAGCTGCCCATCTTCAACGATTGGTGGAGGCGTTAAATGAAAATTACTTTTGATTATCTCGCGCAAAGGCGCTAAGACGCTAAGAAAAACTTTGCGCCTTTGCGCGAAATTCTGGAAAAACTATTGCCGATGGTCAACGATGGTAACGCGATCGCTTACTTGGGTCACGTTATCCTCAGACTTAATCTCATTCACAGCCGTCAGATTCTCCTGAGGTTCGACGATGCGGTTAGTGGAATCGGTTCTCGAAGTTGTAGAAGGCGGTACATCGTAGATAGCCCACTCTTGAATGCCGCGATTGCTCAGAACTGATTCGGCACGTTCGATATCGTCTTCGGTGCCATCTACCATAACCAGATAATCACCGCGAGCCACAAGATTGTTATAAACTTGCGCTCGATCTTCAGGAATTCCCAAACCCAGCAGTGCGCCAATCAAGCCACCTGCGGCTGCGCCGATTCCACTCCCCGCAAGGGTGGTTGCGATCGCAGTTGCGGTAGCACCAGCCAACAAAATCGGGCCAACTCCGGGAATCGCCAATACACCCAAACCGAGTAATAAGCCAGTCAGACCGCCTAAAGCACCCCCTGCGATCGCCCCTGTGGTTGCGCTTTCATCAACGTTATTGTCATCAACGCGATCGCTCATTTCAACGCCAGCGATTTGATCCTGGGGGTCTGCATCTCTGGCAACGACGGAAACTTTACTCATCGGAAAGCCAGAATTACTCAGCTCGTGAAGTGCATCTTCCGTATCCCGACGGCTGACAAAGGCACCAACGGCTCGCTTGTGTCGGCTGAAATCGCTGTCATTGACATTATCTTCTGTAGGAACATAGGCAACGGGAGAGGCGGCACCCAGCGGATTCATTCCTAACGAAGAGGAATAACCCGTCGCCAGGGGATCGAGTCCCAATGGGGAAGGATACGTGCTGCTGATCGGATCGAAGGGGGTTGAGGAAGAAGCGCCATAATTGTCAGGAACCGCCGAAACCCCAGTCACATTGTAGACACCCCAATGCTGAATACCTTGCCGGTTCAAAATCGATTCAGCACGATTAATTTCGTCTTGCGTACCCTCGACAATTACTAAATAATCTCCTTGGGAGACTCGGTGGTTGTAAACTTTGGCTTGTTCTTCAGGAATTCCTAAACCCATCAGTGTGCCGACAATGCCACCTGTCGCAGCGCCAACCGCACCCCCGATTAAAGCATCTCCCAGAATAGAAGCGATCGCACCTCCTGCGATAACCGGACCAAATCCCGGAACTGCCAACGCACTTAAGGCTCCTAGGACGCCAACTAAACCGCCGACCGCACCGCCTGCTAAGGCACCCGCCGCTGCACCCCCACCGGCTTCATTGCCACCTCCGTAAGGGTTGACTTCAACACCAGCTACCTCATCTTGCCGAGTGCTATCCCGTGCCACCACAGAAACTGTGTTCATGGCAAAACCAGAGTCCCTAAGCTCGTTGAGCGCATATTCCGCCTGTTCAGGTGTAGAAAATACGCCGACAGCTCGCTTGTTTTGGTCGAGGGTCATTTTTTTCCTCCTAGAAGTATTCAATAACTTCCGTCAGCACAAATACAGAATCAATTTTTTATTTATGCACTTTGCTTATCTTTCTGTTTTTTTCTACACTTTTCATCAGCCTGGAGATGTAAAATTTTCTCTATCAACAGATGGGTAAAAGATATTCTTCTATCAGCTCCTAATGCATTTTTTGCATCAGTTTTTTTGACGAAAAACTCTTTTTGGTTTTTGCTCATTTTTTTGTATGCCTTTATTCCTTGCCCCTTAGCATGAGTGGAAAGACACTTATACTTTGTCTTATACAGTAAACTTAACCCCGAAGCTGCTTCTGTTTCGGGGAAGGGGAAAGAACTTATCTTTTATGAACTTACTTTTATAAGGAGAGGAGTTGCCAAGAGATTAACGGACATTTATCAGGGAGAACCGGCTCCTAGAGCATGAATGGGGAGATTGTGCCCCGATGACCCTGAGAAATTTTTCCGAACAGAGCGCGGGAATTGCCACTGATTCGTTCGGTTATACCACCACCGATAGAGGGCAACTATCGGTACGCTCATAATCAGAAGTAGTTTAAAGACGCACCGCCAGTTGATTGCCGTTAAAGGGGTGGATCTTTGTGCAAAAAAAGTGGTTACTACCAACCATCAGTGAAATATTAGCCCAGAGCGAACACAGCGAACAAACTGGGGCAAATTCTGTTATGCCTTCTGTAGAGCAGACAGCAGAAAAAGCGCATGGATTGCGCCCTGCCAGCCGGACGGCACGAGAGTACGCCCGTGCCTCGCGGGAGTGGTGTGGAGCGATCGCTGCCTTGGAACAGTTGCTGCTGCAAGTTCTAGAACCTGCCACTGATTCGCTACAAGATTCGCCACAAACCTTGGGCTTAATTTTAGCGGGTCCTGTGCCGGTTCTGAGCCACCCAGCGGTAATGACTCGCGTTCATACCGGAATTTTTACAGCAGAGCGATTTAATCCTCTGGCATTAATGCCATTTCTGCTGCCTCCCGCAACAACTCAGCAAAAGGAAAACGAACCTCAATCCACTTCCAACTTCCCGTTAATCCCTGCCGATCCCTTAACAAGCGAACAGTTTTGCGTAATTTTTACACCACGGTTTAGTTTGGTGATGGTTGTTGGAGAAGATATTACAGGTGCCCCAGCTTTCCAATATTCTTTTGATCCGCAAGTGGTGGAGCAAGCGTGGCAAACTTTGCGATCGCGCTTGTTGCTGACTAGCCTTCATCAAGTGAGTCAGTTAGAAACTTTAGTCGAACGCTTTGCACCCCAAGCGCCCGATTATCGAACCGTTATGCAATTTAGCCGGTTGCTGTTGAAACATTTGCCCGAAGAAATCAGAGGCGATCGGAAAGACGCCGATTTATCCCGTCTTGGGTGTGGGCAAGAAGCAAAAGGTAAAGAGCTAGAAGATAATTCCGAACTGCCAATTTTGAATCCTAAATTAATTGAAAATTCAAAATTTAAAATTCAAAATTCTAATGATGTGGAATTACTTCAAGCGTTTGCCCACGAAGTACGGACGCCCCTGAGTACCATACGCACCTTAACGCGGCTGTTGCTGAAGCGCCGCAACGAATTAGCACCGGACATCATCAGGCGTTTGGAAGCGATCGATCGCGAGTGTACCGAGCAAATTGACCGCATGGAGTTGTTTTTCCGGGCGGTGGAATTAGAAACAGAAACCGTTAAGCGCTCGCCCGTTCACCTGACTGCGATGTCGGTAGCGCAGGTCTTCCAAAACAGCATTCCTCGCTGGCAAAAACAAGCAAATCGTCGCAACTTAACCCTAGAGGTGGTATTACCGCAAAAGCTCCCCGCTGTTGTCAGTAATCCCGCCATGCTGGATCAGGTACTAACTGGGTTAATTGAAAACTTCACTCGCAGCATCCCCGCAGGCGGTCATATTCAGGTGGAGGTGACACCCGCCGGAGACCAGCTAAAATTGCAACTCCAGTCTCAAAACCAACCTGACGAAAGCGGCAACTCGCTAGCCGCAGACAACAACCCACCAACGTGCAAGTCAATTGGTCAGCTATTGATGTTTCAGCCAGAAACCGGATGTTTGAGCCTCAATCTCAACGTCACCAAAAATCTCTTCCAAGCGTTAGGAGGAAAACTGATTGTACGGCAACGACCCCAGCAAGGTGAGGTCATGACGGTTTTCCTACCGTTAGATGTGGATGGTTCCGGCATTTGGAATGCTTAATTGGTAATCGCGGGATAGCGATCGCTATCCCGCCACTAATGCAAGTCTTAATATCTAGCATCCGCTCTTCGTTACAGCCGCGATCGCTGGACAGTATCTTTGTGTCTGGGCTATGACAGTGTAGCTACTGCCGCACATCTACACCTGTTGACCCAGCCATGCGACGCCCAAAAATCGGACTGATGCTATTCGCCATGCTTGTTGCCAATGGCGTGACACCAGTTGCCAATCTTCCAGCACCCTTAACAGCACCCCAAGCGTTGGCTCAAACCCCAAATGCAAGGAAAGCGGAAGCAGAGCGACTGGATGGGCAAGCATTTGACCAGTATCTTGCCAATCAACAGGAAGCGGCATTACAGTCTTGGCAACAGGCACTCTTGATCTACCAGGAACTCAAAGACCGCCGAGGCGAGGAGTTGGTCCTAGAAAAGATCGACATGGTTTATGAGACTCAAGCAGATCGCCTACGTAAACAAGGAGCTGGGCAGTATTTTACCAGTCAATGGGCAGCGGCATTACAGTCTTTGGAACAGTCACTCTTAATCTACCGGAACATCAAAAACCGAAAAGGCGAGGCATTGGCGCTAGGAGGGATAGGACTGGTTCATGA
Source organism: Coleofasciculus sp. FACHB-712 (assembly GCF_014695635.1). Taxonomy (NCBI): domain Bacteria; kingdom Bacillati; phylum Cyanobacteriota; class Cyanophyceae; order Coleofasciculales; family Coleofasciculaceae; genus Coleofasciculus; species Coleofasciculus sp. FACHB-712. Next base: position 6,391 of record NZ_JACJOQ010000119.1, read on the forward strand.
CTCTCTAGGTGACTATGCCAAAGCGATTGATTACACTCAGCAGCAGTTGGGGATCGCACGAGAAATAGAAGACCCACTTAATGAGAGGGCGGCATTGGCCAATCTGGGAGGGATTTACCTTAACTTGGGAAACTACCCTAAGGGGATTGAGTATTCTCAGCAGGTATTGGCGCTCGTTGCAGCAGATGGATTTCCAGATCCACAAGCTGAGGGAAAGGCAGTAGCCAATTTAGGAGCAGCTTACGTTTCCCTAGGAGACTATGCCAAGGCAATTGGCTACCTTCAGCAGCAGTTAGCCAACGCCCGGGAAATAGGAGACCGACGAAGCGAGGGGGCGGCACTGGGCAATCTGGGAGTGGCTTACAGTAACCTTGGGGACTATGCTAAAGCGATTGAATCCTCTCAGCAGCAGTTAGCGATTGTCCGGGAAATAAAAAATCGACGAAGTGAGGGGTTGGCACTAGCTAATCTGGCAATGGCTTATATTTTTTTAGGAGACTATACCAAGGCGATTGATTATACTCAGCAGAGTTTGGCGATCGCACGAGAAATCAAAGATCGACGCAATGAAGGAGCTTTACTAGGTAATCTGGGAGTGGCTTACCGTCGCCTTGGAGACTATGCTAAAGCGCTTGAATACTCTCAGCAACAGTTAGCGATCGCGCAGGAAATTCAAAACCGTGAAGGCGAAGGCATAGCTCTGCACAATTTAGGTTTTACTCTCTATAAACAAGGCAATTTCGTAACCGCAGAGCCAATTTTAATGGATGCAATTAAGGTTCTGGAATCTATTCGAGCGGGCTTAGGCAGTAACGATGCGAATAAAGTGTCAATCTTTGAAAGGCAAGTTGGTACGTACCAGACATTACAAAAAGTCCTCATTGCCCAGAGTAAAACTGAGCCAGCACTGGAAATTGCGGAGCGGGGAAGGGCACGAGCCTTTGTGGAGTTACTCGCTGATAGGTTGCAGGATGACAGGTTACAGGTTGAAGGTTCAGCTCCACCTTCTAACCTTCAACCTCCTACCATTGAGCAAATTAAACAAATTGCTAAAGCGCAAGCCTCCACTCTTGTTCAATATTCGATTATTTACGACACATTCAAAGTTCAAGGTAAACAACAAGCTCAAGAATCAGAACTCTATATTTGGGTCATCAAGCCTACAGGTGAAGTAACGTTTCGCACAGCTGACCTGAAACCTCTGTGGCAAAAACAAAATATTTCTCTAGAAGAACTTGTTACTAGCAGCCGTGATTCCATCGGCGTTAGAGGTCGTGGCCTTGCCGTTGCCTCTAAAGTGGATAAAACCAGCACTAATAAACGATTACAGCAACTGCATCAACTGCTGATTCAACCGATTGCTGACCGATTGCCAAAAGACCCCAACGACCGAATTATTTTCATCCCTCAACGTGAACTGTTCCTAGTTCCCTTCCCAGCACTCCAAGATGCCAGTGGCAAATACTTCATCGAACAACACACTATTGTGACAGCACCCGCTATTCAGGTTCTGGAGCTAACCCACAAGCAACGGCAACGTGTATCGGGAAAGGAAGTGCTAGTGGTAGGCAATCCTACAATGCCTAAAATCGCTCCTAAAATTGGGGAGAAACCGGAGCCGTTATCTCAGCTACCGGGTGCGGAACAGGAAGCAAAAGCGATCGCTTCTCTCCTCAAAACCAAACCGCTCATTGGCAAGCAAGCGACCAAAATAGCGATCGCGCAACAGATGCCCAAAGCGAAGATTATTCATCTGGCGACACATGGATTGCTGGATGATTTCAAAGGTTTGGGTGTACCGGGTGCGATCGCTCTCGCTCCATCTGAGCAGGATACTGGCTTACTTACTGCTAGCGAAATTCTAGACATGAAACTGAATGCTGAGCTAGTCGTGCTGAGTGCTTGCGACACTGGCAGAGGCAAAATTACCGGCGATGGCGTTATCGGACTATCTCGCAGCTTAATTACTGCGGGTATACCCAGTGTAATTGTGTCCCTCTGGTCGGTTCCAGACGCCCCTACAGCATCCTTAATGACCGAATTTTATCAAAACCTTCAAAAGAATCCCGACAAAGCGCAAGCGATGCGTCAGGCGATGCTGACAACAATGAAGCAACACCCCGATCCGAAAGACTGGGCGGCTTTTACTCTTATTGGAGAAGCACAATAATTAAATTAAAACAGAAAGATAGAAATTCTTCGGTTTTTAATTCCTTCTCCCATTCGCTAAGCTCCGTGTAGCTGTTGCTCTTCATTTCGCTCAATGGCAGGCTTTAGACGACGGGATGTATACATAGAATCGGCATGAGTTGTCTGTCGGATTGGAATCTGAATTACAAACTCAGTTCCCTCACCGGGTGCGGAAATACACTTCAGCTGACCGCCGTGTTTTTCCACAATCTGATAGCAAATTGATA
>NZ_JACJOQ010000012.1:0-2153 GCF_014695635.1 Coleofasciculus sp. FACHB-712
CCAAGATTTGATGAAGAATTTAAAAAACTTTTAATGTTAATTGAACCTGCTGTACTCGTTAGAAAAATATTGCCGCCATTACCTGAATCAGAAGTTGTCAAAATCCCGTCTAAGGGCGAACTCAGGATATTAATATCCTTAAAAGCGGACATCGTTACAGAACCCCCATGTGCCCCTAAAAAAGTGGCAGAGGTATCGATTTTTCCGAGGACTGTAATGTTGTTAGCAGAAGCCAAATTCACAGAACTCCCCAGGGAGGGCAAGGAAGTTTTAGAAGTGGCTCCCTGCACCACGACATCACCAGCGTCTACCTGGATGTTAGCTCCAGACAGTTTCACCTCCCCAGTGCCGCTAACCGTTACTTTTGTCGCATTGTTAGCGCCTCCACCTGTGAGTAACTGCGGCAAAGAGAGAGGAGAAGCGATGGAGAGGGGGAGAGAAGGCGAGAGAGGTTGAATCTCTAAACTCAGCAGGTTTCCCGCCTGAGAAAGGCGAACCATCTTTTCACCTGGTACAGATGCAACCGCGATCTTCCCCCCAGGTGCCGAGAGATTACCGACGGAGACAACCGTGCCACCGAGTAGATTGAGATCCTGCCCATCTTTAACGGCTAGCTGTGCCTCGTTGACAATCGCTCCGGGAGTTTGAGGGGTGGCGAAGGCAAAGGTATTCGGCGTCCCTACCAGCGCCGCATAGCTATTAGAACCGATGGCATTAAACCATCCTGAGTCAAGTTTAATTCCAGTCGCTGTGGTAGCGGTGAAGCTTCCAGGTACGTTCAAACTGGCTCCTGCGCCAAAAACGATCCCAGCGGGGTTCATCAAGAAGAGGTTGGAATTGCCGCCAGAGACTTGGAGAAGCCCATTAATGACTGAAGGATCGCCCCCCGTAACGCGCCCCAGGATATTTTGAATGGAGGGGCTAGAAATGAAGTTGGCAATCTCACCTTGGCTAAGACCAAATTGGGTGAAGCTGTGGAACAAATTGGTCTTATCAGCGGATGTCGTGCCGCCTTGGATGTCGTATTGGGTTCCATTAGGCTTCACAATGGTGCCGGTGCCGTCAGTCGCCGGGACGATCGATTGTGCCTGCACGCTCAGAAAGCAAACGGATATTCCCAATGCCAGATGTGGAAGGGCAAAAAGCAAAAAGGCGATAGATTTTGACCTTTTCCTTTTGACTTTTCCTTTTTGTCGTGCTAACAACAATTTAATTCTTTTGACAATTGATTTCATAAGGCCGCTCCTGAAAGGAAACACGTTCCTCAAGTCTTTAGATTTTTCAACGCTAGCTTTTGGGGCAACTTTTGCGCTAGAGGCAGTGTTGAAATGGCTACAGGCTTTTGTTTATAGTGTTTGGACAGTGTAAAGGGAGAAGTCCTCGCTCTGCGGTAAATTGCCGTATCGTCCTGTCCGTCAAAACTAATTAGGAAGGATATAAAAAGAATGGATTTCACCACCACTCAATCAATGAACAGGAGTTTGAGCGCCAACTCATCGCTTTTAGGAGATAAGCTAGTGAATTAGCCAGCTCCAGCCTGCCCATCTGGAGAAAGCTCAAGTCGGGCGGTAACACGGACAGAGCAATTACCGATCGGATTTTCCGGTTTCTTCCCAAGTGCCGGACTATCCACAAATTGCGTAAAGCAAAGCGATCGCTTCTATCGAATCGCTTCCGGGTGCCAAAGAAAGTAAAGAATAAATAGTAGAAACATTCTTTGTTTGGGAAGCGGTACACCCCGCCCCGCTTTCCCCCAACCCTCAAAAGGGAAGGGTGTCCAGCGGAAATTTTTATGACTGACGCTTTTGCCCTTAGATGGCACCGCACCCTGATTGTTCCTGCCACGCTGCTGGCTCTTTGTCTGACCACTATATCAGCCAGAGCGCAAAATAAGGTGTACAGCCCAATTCCTGTACCGGCAAACAACGAAGTTTCCGACACGCTGACTGAAAAAGATATTCCGACTGGTGAGGGAGGTTTTGCTCGTGATTACGTGGTGAGTCTGGATGCTGGAGATCAGGTAGCGGTTGACTTGATCTCTGATAGTTTTGACACGATTGTGACGCTGATGTCGTCGGATGGCGCTACTGTGGCGGAAAATGATGACGGTCCCGACGGCAGCACTAACTCGCTTTTATTTTCCCGCATTACCG
>NZ_JACJOQ010000120.1:0-6609 GCF_014695635.1 Coleofasciculus sp. FACHB-712
ATTTCCATCAAAATTTTCTTGGGCATCTTCAGTCGGCAATTCTTTTGCCGCAGTCCCGATGGTGAGGATAGCTCCCAAAAGGGCGCACAAAGCTGGGTAATAGACAAAGTGATAGCGAGGGGCAATGGTGATGTCTTTGTCCAGCAGGTAGACAATGGCTAAGAATTGCAGCAGCACGCAAAAAGTGAAACTACCCAAGGCGAAAATTGCTGAGGAATAGAGGGTTTTAAAGCGACTTGGATTGACCTGCGTGCGCCCTCCAGAGGCGGTTAATTGCCTCTTTCCCTTAAAAAAATTATAAATTTGCCTTCCCAGCCAACAGCCAAACAGAAGCATCAGCAGCCCCGATGGAATCGCAATCCATAAAGGCTGACTTTCTACGGGTAGGGCGATCGCCATCAGCAGCCAACCGACCAAAGTTTGGTATAAAGGCGCAACATTATGGGGAGACGGAAGCCAACTGGTTTCCGAACGTCCAGAATGTCCCAGTAGTACCGGCAACCAAGGCAGAAAGCTGAGTACAATCCCCAAAATTGTCAGACTCAGCCCAACCCAGGTGTGAATTTTAAGCGATCGCCGCCGCCAGTAAAATATCGTCAGGAGCGTCACCAGCTGCGCCACGAAAGCCAAGACAAAAAAGTAGTGGACGTAGAAGGCAATACTGTTGACAACTCCCCAGCCAAGCCAAACGCGCCATCCCGTCTGCCGATTTTTTTCCAGGTCTTGCTGAATTTGAATGAATCCTACCAGTGCCAAGGTAATCAACAGCACCGGAAGGGTGTAGTGCCGTGCCTCCTGAGAGAGGTAGACGCCAAAGGGAGAAACCGCCATAATTGCGGCGGTCATCAAACCGACAGCGGGGAAGAAGGCGATGCGACCCAGCCAGTAAATTGCCGCGATCGCGCCGACTCCGAAAATCACAGGGAGCGATCGCAAGTCCGTGCTCAGAAGTAGGGGGACGGTAGCGCCGTGTCCGTACTCATGGCTGAGTAATTTTAGCCAGCCGTGCATCAGGCAAAAAAATAGGGGAGGATGGGTAGACTGAGTTGCAAGTGTATGAGCAATTTCAGCACAGCTAACGTCTGGCTTCAGGGTAAAAATTTGCTTTAAGGTTGATAGGGGAAAAACCACGTCGAGCGGGACATCATTGTAAGTCCGTCCCAAACTAAATAACCCTGTAATCACCTCATCTAGCCACAGCGGTTTCAGGTCAAGATGCCAAAACCGCAAAGCAGCGCCCAAGACAATTACCCCAGCTAGCGCTAAATAATGTAGAAAGAACTTTAGGCGATTCATGTTTTTCTGTTGTTAGCTGCTAATTAGTAAAAAGTTTTAAGTGTTAAATTTTGAACTAAAAAATTCTCTTGGAACTCAAACCTCAAACGCGATAAACCGCGACTCTACAACTCAAACCTCAAAACTTAAACCTTAGACGCGACAAACCGCGACTCTACAACTCAAAACTCTCACAAGCCATTAGCCATGAATGACGATAATCTTATTCACCCAGATGGTACAGCAGCCCAAATGGTGCCGGATTTGGCTCAGGTGTCGCTAGCAGCAGTGCGCGAACAGGCAATGCAGCGACTCCGCAATGGGTTGCGAGCGGGGCAGCAAAGCATGGCTGACTGGCGAGGCGGCCCTTTGGCGGTGTCTGCCGTACCCGGTGCGGGTAAGTCTACCGGGATGGCAGTGGCGGCGGCATTAGCGATCGCTCGTTACCAATTGCATACTCGACGCTATTTAGTCGTTGTCACCTTTACTCGCTCGGCTGCGGCAAATATTAAAGCCAAGATTCGGCAGTGCCTGCGGGAGGATTTGCGACTACCGCAAACGGGTTTTGTTGTCCATACGTTACACGGTTTGGCACTGAATATTGCCACCCGTCATCCAGAGCTATCGGGTTTGAATTTAGAAACGGTAACTTTGGTTTCTCCCAACCAAAGTCACCGCTTAATTCGGGACTGCGTAGAGCGATGGATTTCTCATAATCCTCAGCGCTACTCCACGCTGCTGGAGGGATTGCAATTTGATGGGGAAGAAACCGAGCGGTTGCGCCGTCAGGCAGTTTTACGCACCGAAGTGTTGCCCAGTCTTGCTAACACAGTGATTCACGAAGCAAAAAGCTCTGGATTGTTGCCGGAAAATTTGTGGGAACTGGCAAGACAGACGCCGGATGATTATGGAATTTTGAGCGTCGCTGCTGGGTTGTACGAACAATATCAAGCTTTATTGCGATCGCGCGACTTGATCGACTACGACGAAATGATTCTCGGTGCCCTGCGGGTGCTGCAAAACGAAAGCGCCCGCCAACTTTGGCAAAACCAAGTCTTTGCCGTCTTTGAAGATGAAGCCCAAGACTCTAGCCCCCTCCAAAGCCGACTGTTAGAAATTCTCGCCGCTCAACCCGCCAGCAATTCCCCAGCCCTCAACTTGGTGCGCGTGGGAGACCCCAACCAGGCGATTAACTCCACTTTCACCCCTGCCGATCCGATTTACTTCCGTCGCTTCTGCGAAGCCTGCCAAGCCCAGGAACGCTTGGCAACGATGGATCGAGCGGGTCGGAGTAGCCAGACGATTGTTGACGCCGCGAACTTCGTCCTGGAGTGGGTGAATCACACCTATGGGGGCAAACCCGACCGTAGAGGAACAACTTCGTCAAAATCCTCCCAAAACCCAACTGAACTGCCCTTTCGTCCCCAAACCATTCATCCCGTTGACGCAGGAGATCCCCAATCTGACGCCAACCCGGAACCAACGGGTCGAGGGCTGGAAATCTACACCCCCCGCGACATTTACCATACCGTCCAGCTGATCGGAGAACGGACGATCGAATTATTTGAGAAAAATCCCAAAGGTCGGGCGGCGGTTTTGGTGCGGGAAAATCGGCAAGCCCGATTTGTGGCTGAAAGGCTGAGTTATCTGCAAAGCCAGCACAAGATTGAGGTGTACGATGTTTCCCAGAGCGATCGCCACTCTAACGTCCCCACCGAAATCCTCGCCCTCTTACAATTTCTCGATCGCCCCCACTCCCCCGACTACATAAAAGCCGCACTAGAGGTACTCGTACAGCGCCAGCTGATTCCCACCCAAGACCTCAACGCCCTCGCCACTTTTCCAGAGCAATTTCTCTATCCCGGCCCGCTCGATCCTCCCCAAACGCCGCCCGTGCATCAGGCGGCGCGGTACTGTCGCAGTTTGCTTCGCGCCCGCTTGGAACTGCCCCACTACCAATTGCCCACCTTTCTCGCTCTCACCTTAAAATACGACCCGTCCGAACTCGCCACAGCGGATAAATTAGCCGAACGGATCGCCCAACAAACCTACGGCAACAGTTCCATGAGTTCTACTCTGGAAGTCTTAAGCGAAATTGTGAATTCGGAACGCTTTGAACCCGTAGAAACTGAAGACACAGACGCCCGCTATGTCCGCGCCGGTCAACTCACCATCATTACGATGCACAAAGCCAAGGGATTGGACTGGGATTATGTCTTTATGCCGTTTTTGCACGAAGATAGTATTCCCGGCAGTCCTTGGGTGCCTACGGCTGCCCAATTCCTGGGCGATTTTACCCTAGCAGAGGTCGCTAGGGCGCAGATTCGCGCCAGTCTCCACGGTCAATATCCCTTACCCCCAGCACCCACAGCCTGGGAACAAGCGGGACAGCTCAAAAACGCAGAGGAATTCCGCCTCCTCTACGTGGCGATGACACGAGCGAAGCGCCTACTCTGGATGGCAGCTGCTCAAAAAGGACCTTTCCGCTGGAACACCTTCAACTGGAATAATCAAGACAATTTACAGGAGAAAAAACCGTGTCCGGTGATACCCGCGTTAAAGAGTCGCTTTCCTAAATCGGTGGTTGCTTTGTCTAGGATGCCGAGTTAGTTTACTTTTTCTGTTTGCGCTTAAGTCGTGAAGTTGCACCGAAAGCACCCAATGCCAGTAAACCGAATACAGAAGCTGGTTCGGGAACCGAAGCGGTTCGATCGGCGGTTAGATAACTAAGGTTGTCAAATCCCCATGAACCTAATTCGTTAGTGAAATCTACAACTGCCCGTTTTACAGGGGTGCCGCTGTAAGTAAAAGTAGTGCCGGAAACACTAATTCTGAGTGGGGAAGGAAAGTCGTCTACGAATGTTTTATCCAGAATCACCTCTGTGATGCCAAGAGAAGTGAAGTCTTCGTCAAAAAGTTGGACGGTTAATTTGGGTAGAGGCTGAAAGCGAAAATCCCCTAGCTTCGCCACGTCGAACATAATATTAGAAGTAGACATGGCAAAGTCAAGTGTTAAAATTCCTGGCGCACCAATCTCTAAGACGGGGGGTGATAAATCAAGGAAATAAAATGCTTCTTCAACGCCGAACAAACCTCCGAGATTCAATTTTCTTTCAACATTGTAGGTGGCAGCAGTTGAGTTTTCTCCATTTACTTTAAAGTCAAATGTAACGCCCTTAAAACTCAAATCATCCGCTGGTTGAGTCGGCAGCTCATCAAAAGTTAATGTAGTCAATGTAGCAGCCTGCACGCTTTTAGGTGCCATCAGTGCAGATAAGGAAAAGCAGACTGTGCTGAAGACTAAGGCTGAAAGTGTTTTTCTGAAGGTAGCCATACAAGCCATTTCTCAAAAATTGTAGAAGTTGCAAGTGGGAATGGGTAAAAATGGAATGCGATCGCTATCTATAATTAGTCGTCGATCTGCTGTTTCTGTTGACGCTGCATCACTGAACCAGCACCCAAAGCACCCAATGCGAGTAAACCCAAACCTGAAGCGGGTTCGGGAACATCCTTTGGCGGTTCGCTAGACACTCCCGGATCGGCGCGGAAAATGCCCATAGTGCCATCCGCAAGACTGGCAAGAAATGCCACCTGACCAGCATTATTTAATCCTTCCCGCGAAAAACTAAGGGACGTTACGGTGGAACCAAATAGAGTATCACCAGTACTAATTACCTTATCTTTTAGGGGATCGGCTCCAGTGAAGATCCCTGTCCCGCCTGCATCCAGTTTAGTAAAAAAGGCAATGGTTCCCACATCATTAATTGAGGGAACGCCAAGAAAGCCGTTAAAGGAGCCGCTCGTGTCTGCAATTAAGGTTGTTGTTTTGCTGTTGCTAGCGAACAAAGTTTCATTTTTTCCTCCCACAAATGGCTCTGGCGGAGTATACCAATCATTGCTTGGATCAATAGCCGGGGGAGCATAAAAGGCAACGTTTCCTACATTATTGAGGGCAGGGGAACCAAAGCCAGAATCCTCAGGATAATTATTTCCAATGCTGGCAACGATAGTCCTTGTAGTGCCGTTACTCGTAACAATTACCGTGCTAGGATTCCCACTTTCAATTCTATAGGCTACAGTTCTTTCATCATTGATGAAGGGAGAATTGACGCTGCCATAAAAGATAGTATCGATAACTTTTCCTTCGCTGGTGAGAATACGTTCGCCCCGGTAAAGTCTCTCTACGAAAGCTACAACTCCAGCATTATTAATTGAGGGCGAATAAAAATCGCTAAAGTAGTCCTTCGCTACAATAACGTCATCATCAATCCAGGGTGACTCAACACCATTCGAGTCGGATTGAGGGAAAGCAAGGGCGATAGGAGTGGGCGTTGTTGTTCCGTTCCCAGTGAAAATACCTCCACCTACCTCAGCTAGGACAGCGCTGAAGGCGACGGTTCCTCCATCATTAATGGAGAGAGGAGTACGAAAGCTACTAAAGAAATTATTGGTGTTGGCAATCGTGGTAATTGTGGAGCCATTGGCCGTGAAAATACCTATGCTCCCTGTATCTAGTCCAGCCAAAAAGGCGGCGGTTCCAGCATTATTTAAGGCGGGAGATGACAGAAAGGAACTGAAGCGATCGCTTGTATCCGCAATTTTCGTAAAGGTGAAGCTGGCAGCTTGCACTTCTCCCGCTGCCAAAAAGCTGAGGCATAAGCCCATCAATACCGTGGGAATGCTCAAGTGTAATTTCATAGCTATTTCTCTTTTGAAATGGAGTGACTAGCGACAAGAGGAGTTACTTGTTTTGCAATTACCAAAAATTTGCCAGAATGTGCAGACTGTAGTAAAACAGTTTATTCTGGCAAATATTGCTAATTGGAAGCTAGTTTAGGCCTGTGGCGAGGACGATAATTTTCTTTTGCGGATTAGCATAGAAGCGCCGATGACACCTAGCGCGATCGCGGCGGTTGGTTCTGGTACGGATTCCGGGACATTCACGGGTTTATGGGAAACAAATCCACTTCCATTAACGCCCGAAACGCTAAAAATCGTAAATCCTTGACATTCTTTAACTAAACACTGAGCAACAGGTTCTCTTGGCCCATTATCACCAGTTGCTACACTTAGCTGAAAGTCAAAATTCGTATCATTAACATCTAGTCTCAAAACCTCTCTGAAAGCAAAAACTCCATTTACCGGAATCAAAGATGTTAAAAATGAGTCTGATGGCTTGCCACTAAAGATATTATTGCCATTCACGCTCAAGGAGAAAAAATCAAAAGGATTTTTGACATCTAGATAATTTCCTATCCGTACATCGCTGACTAATAAGTCTAGAATTTCATCGGCGACGGTGTAAGTGCCTTCAACTGAGTCTCCATCAAGATT
>NZ_JACJOQ010000121.1:0-5589 GCF_014695635.1 Coleofasciculus sp. FACHB-712
GTGAGAAACGCTACAACTTCTGATATTAACCAGGTCTGCTTGTATAGTTTGTTATTAACAATTTAAACTGCTCGCGCTAAAAATATTATGCAGAATTTGCTTGCTCGTCTGTGGTTGCAGCAACGTCGCTCAAGATCTTTAGGGTTGGGAATTGCTGCCGTTTTGTTCCTACTGTGTTCCGGTTCTGCCGGATGGGCAGCAACTGCGGCGGATAATAAACCCAAACCCAACCCTTTAGAGATAACGACGCCCGATCCACTGCTGCCGCAGCCGCAAGTAGATCGTCCCCTGACTCCTGGAGAAATCAGCCAACTCAGGCAGGCTCTCGATGAATTAAATGCCCAGGCAGCGGCTCAGCTTAAAGCCGGTAATGCACCCGCAGCGTTTGAAATTTGGTATCGGGAATTGCGATTGCGGCGATCGCTAGGGACGGTGGAAGAGGTAGAAGCGCTAGGACGAGTGGGAGCGATCGCTTGGGAAAATAATCAAAAACTTGATTTGCAAATCATCACCAAGCGTTTGCAAGCAATTCAGGATCGGGCTTTTGGCAGGACACCAGAGCCGAAAGGCAAAACGCCGCGCCAGCAAACAAACTTGAATGGAGGCAAAACTGAAGAAATTGTTTTGTCTTCCCCTGTCTCGGCAGTGGACATAAAGCTGTTGCAAGCTTTGGGTCAAGCTTACCAGCAGATACGACTGCCAGCCCCCGCGCTGGAGGATTATCAGCTGTTGCTGGCTGATGCACGGCAGCGCCAAGATAAAGCCACAGAAGAGGCAATGCTGAAAATCATTGCCCAATTGCACCTGAACTGGTTTGATTATCCTAAGGCAGCGGCAACTTATGAGGAATTGCTGAGTTTTGCCACTCAACAGGGCGATACGGTCAACCAAGTGGTTTATCTGCAACAGCTGACTTACATTTACGACAAGGCGAAGCAACCGGAAAATTCTTTAAAAGTGAAGCAACGGCTGGCAGAAAGTTACCTCGCCATTAATGATTTAACTCAGATACCAGCGTTGAAGATAGCGATCGCTACCGATTACGAAGCTCTCAAACAACCAGACGAAGCGAGTAAAAACTACCAAGAAGCCTATAATATAGCGTGGTCTTTACAGCAGTTTGCTTCTGCCAGCGAAGCTTTGAAAAAACTAGGAGATCTCTACCGAACTTATAAACAACCTGAATATGCTTTGCAGGTTTATCAAACTCTTTTGCAGGTAGAGCGGCAGTCCTACGATTACTATAACTTGATGAAAACCTACGACCAAATCGGTCAGATTTATCTAGAACGCGGGGACTTAGCGCCAGCAAAAGCAGCGTTTGAACAAGGGTTGGAATTGGCAAGGTCGTTAAAGTATCAGGAAACTTACTTTGCCAATCAGCTAGCGCGAGTGACTCAGCAAGGTTCGCAGTAGATATCAGTTCAGAGAAAAGCGATCTCTTGTTATCTATAAGCCGCAAGCATTTCCAATCCCCCATCAAAAATGGTCTAACTGGGCATTCTGCCCTTACAGGCGTTTGTCCCAGCAAAACAGAAAGCTTTATATTCCTTCAGAGAGAGTTAAGACCTCAGAAAGTTTCCCACCGAAGATTGATTCTGTTTGTTTTGGCAATTGATAACTTTATAAGTATAAAGACAGCGCGGTTCTGAGCCTAAGTATTAAATATTAGAACTGCTATCAAAATTATCTCCCTTCCTGAGATAGTCTTTCTCCCTTGGTTATAGACTTCTGTGATTTGGTGTTTGCTCTTAGAGCCAAGTAGAAATGCTTGGTTCGTTTTTTTTATCACAAAAAGAGTACATCTTACTTTTGTAAAAATGCAAACGTGAGTTTAGTCACGGTTTTAGAAATCAAGAAAAAACTGTAAAGGTAAGGTTACTTTCTATCTTCCAGGAAGGTTTTCTGGGTGTTTTAGTGGCTTACATCAGTTGTCTTTCGTCAGCTAGATAGTAATTCCACAAGCGTTTTACCTAGATATTCATACTGCGCCGGAGTGTTGTAAAGTTGAGCTGAAATCCGAATCAGCTGTTTGGGAGGTGCAGGCCAATAAATCACCGGCACCTGAATCCCAAAGCGATCGCATAACGCATCTTGTAGTAGCGGCGTTATTTGCATTTCTCCTGGGCTGTCCGGTATTTCATCCGGCAATGGTACGGTTGCCATCGAACCAATCATCTCATCGGGACACGGTGGCGACACCTGTAGCGTTTCGCAAAGTAGTTGTCGTGCTGTCAAAGCCATTGCTCGGTTACGCGCCATTAATTCGCGCCATCCACCCGGTAACAGCGAACCCAGAAACCGGATAGCTTCAGCAACACACAGATAAGCGCTGGGATCGTCGGTGCCCATCCAGTCGAATTCTAGATGAAAGCGCGATCGCTCTTTTCGGGGCGAGTTGGCACCATGACTAATCGTTAGCGGACGAATTGCCGATTGCTTGTCGCGCCGCACATATAAAAATGCGGCTCCTTTGGGGGAACACAACCACTTATGACAGTTACCAGTGTAATAAGTCGCTCCAAGTTCCCGCAGATTCAGCGGCAGCATCCCCGGCGCATGGGCACCGTCTATCAGGGTATCGACGCCGCGCTCTGCCAGTTGGTGAGCAAGCTGTTGGATGGGAAAAATTAGCCCTGTCTGGCTGGTTACATGATCTAGCAGCGCTAACTTTGTTCTAGGTGAAACCCGCTCCATCACAGCTTCGCTGACTTGTTCTGGGGATGTGATGGGGAAAGGCACGGTTGCCACGACTATCCGCGCCCCAGTCCGACTGGCAATGAAATTGAGCGCATTGCGGCAGGCATTATATTCCTGATCTGTTGTCAGTAATTCGTCGTCAGGGGAGAAAGCAAGCGAGGCATCGCTCGGCTCGGCTAAGCCAAGCGATCGCAATATCACATTCACTCCAGTTGTCGCATTCGGGACAAATACCAACTCTTCTGGATCGGCACCCACGAACTGAGCTAACTCATCCCGTGCAGCATCCAGCAGCGGCTCAAACTCGCGCACAAAAAATCGCAAAGGTTCCCTTTCCAGTTGCGCCCGGTAGCGTTGTTGGGCTTCCAGAACCGGCAGCGGACAAGCACCAAACGAACCATGATTCAGGAACGTTACGGCTGGGTCAAGCGACCATAACTTCTGAAATTCTGAATGGCGAATGATGAAGTCTGAAATTTTCTCTTTCATGCTTCATCCTTACAATTAAATTAATTAAACTCCCCAGGCAAGATTCGAACTTGCGACCAATCGATTAACAGTCGATCGCTCTACCACTGAGCTACTGAGGATCGTTCACTCAATCTTTTCAACAGTTACTAATATTAGCGAGTGCCAATATAACTTGTCAAGCCCTTTTATAGTTTTCTGAGAAATTTTTTTGAGCCGAATGAATGTTCAGTTATTTCTGGTTCAAACGCCACTCAGCCAGACGCTCGCGAGCTTTAGCATCCAGGGAATTCGCTAAAAAACGCCCCGACGAATGTTTCTTGGGTCTATTTTTGCGTATAACCGCACGAGCGGTTAATTCTACGTCGTAACCCAGCTGTTGCGCTGACATCCATTCTGCGCCATACCCCACTACTGTTAATTGCTGCGCCCGATCTGATGTAGCGACAATCAAGCGCCGTGCCGATCTGTAGGGATTGTAACGAAAGGAGGCACAGGTTTTTTCGATGTAAGTATCTGCTGTCTGCCCAAAATCCGTGTAATAGACTGATAGCTCGTGGGTGATAGATTCACAATTACTGCGCGTGTCTTGATACTGGGCATCAAATACAACTTGAGTTTCAAAGCCCTTAAAAGCGCTGTAATTGACCAAAGCCTCAATTAATTCAAGACGAGCGGCTTCTAGCCCA
Source organism: Coleofasciculus sp. FACHB-712 (assembly GCF_014695635.1). NCBI lineage: Bacteria > Bacillati > Cyanobacteriota > Cyanophyceae > Coleofasciculales > Coleofasciculaceae > Coleofasciculus > Coleofasciculus sp. FACHB-712. The sequence goes on from NZ_JACJOQ010000121.1 coordinate 3,858, forward strand.
TTGCGATCGCGGGTTCTTTGCAGGTAAGACCATAGTCCAATGACGTTGTAGCCGTCAACGAGCAAAACAGCCTGCGGGGATGGGCGTTGCATTGTTTTAAGCCAAGATTTTTTTAGGTGAAAATAACTATTTCATCATCTTAACAATATAGTCAAGTCAGTTCTGTCGTCCTTTTTGCAGAACTAGCCAAAGCTTGTCTAAAAATAGTCTTTGTTTACAAAGGGGAATCTTGGGTTTGTAGGAGGCGTTGTCTTAAGCGTTTTGGCTCTCCTCGATCCACAACGCAGCCCTGCTCCAGCAAGAATGCACCGTCGGCATAATTTAACTCATCTAATCGATGCGTGACCCAAAGGGCAGTCAGACCCCGGCTTTTCACCAAGCTTTGCACTTGCGCGACTAAATCCAACTGAGAATCCGGATCGAGCAGGGCGGTGGGTTCATCTAATAGTAAGACTTCCGATCGGCGGGCGATCGCACCGGCAATGGCAATTCGCTGTTTCTGACCCCCACTCAGAGCATAGATGGGGCGTCGTTCCAGCGCGAGTAAATTAACCGCTGCCAGTGCTTGCTCTACCCGCCCGCGTATCTCAGCGGGCGAGAGATTTTCCTCCACCAGCCCAAAGGCAACATCAGCCCCGACTGTCGGCATCACCAACTGATGATCGGGATTCTGGAAGACAAAGCCAATTGGGTTTAATATCTGAATTTCTCCTGCTTGGGGACGCAACAGCCCAGCCAGTAATCTCAACAATGTTGATTTTCCACTGCCGTTGGTGCCCAAAAGCATCCAGAATTCACCCTTGGGCACCTCCAGAGAACAGGAATCTAAGACTTTCTCCCCTTTAGGCCAGTTGAAGCAAAGGTCTTTGACTTGAATGGCAGGCTTGACCATTTCGACACCAGCAGGAAACGTGTTCATTCAGCGAGGGCGAAGAAGCCGGGAGGTCTTCCAGCTGATGCTGTGCTGGATTTCTGAGATACCTGAACGGCAACAATCTCGCTACTGAGAATGCCGATTTTTTTCTCCGGCTGGCGTTCGCAAGTGAGTTCTAACAGTTGCGCGTTGCCAGAGCGGATTGCATTCAGAATTTCTTGGTAAACGCTTTGGGCATCTTCGTCTGACTTCCGTTGCACCGACAACGACATCGGCGTATTTTTCAAAATTAGGTCGATTGTAAACATGAGTTAAGCAATTGCAATTAAATATCGGCTCCACATCCCTAGTATCTCAGACGCGAGCCAGTTGCTGCCCGATGGGAAAATTCGTTGAGCAGGGGAGAAAGGATTTCATCTTCGCCTCTATCTTGGCGTTGGTAAGTTTCGCTAATCCTTTACTAGCCTGGACTTTAAGCGCACTCACCCCCTGAACTGTCGCGAGTGATGAACATCTGCGATCGCATCTGTCGCCTCTACCGCTAAATATTAAAATGAGTTAAATAAATTTACCCAAAACTGTGCAAGTTGGACATAATAAGATTAAACTCAGTAAAGAATCGTAAACTAGATTGACATCCTAGTTTGTTTTCTGCGTAGCCCATCTAGTTACAGGTGGAGCCAGCAGAAACCGCGATGACTGTACTTATAACTAACCTGTTTGGAGATTTGCTGTCATGACTATCGCAGTCGGACGCGCGCCAAGTTCAAGAGGGTGGTTTGACGCCATTGACGACTGGCTCAAGCGCGATCGCTTCGTATTTGTCGGCTGGTCCGGCCTACTGCTATTCCCCTGCGC
>NZ_JACJOQ010000122.1:0-4276 GCF_014695635.1 Coleofasciculus sp. FACHB-712
ATCGATGACTCCCGGCAACAAAGTCAGACCTTGAACGTCTATCTCTTTATCCACTAGTAGACTATCAGATGCTAGGATTTCCAGATGCTAGGATTTTAGTGCAACCCGGACAATTTCCCGACCCAAGGTTTGCACCTCCCCAACCAAAAATTCACCCGTAGGCGGGAGAATTCGAGCATTGCGAATCAACAGAGAGGGGACAGAAAACATGGTAATCAGTTGTTGATGCAGTAGTTAAGTGTGAGCGACAATTGCATGGTGCGATCGCGCTTTGTCGTAAGATGGCACTTTTCTAAACTGACCATCCAGCAACCGGGTAAACGACAGAAGCTAAATATCTGTAATATTAGCCGGATATATTTAGACAAAATTTGTACACAATATATATAGCGAATCATCCGTCTTCCTTAAAATAAATAATTACCTAGGGAATCAATTTCATTCATTTGCTTGAGTGATTAACCGTTTATGACTGACGTGCAGAATCAACAACCAGACCTCAACCCCCAACCAAAAGCCGAAAATCCTTTCATAGAGGGAATAAAAACGATTGGCTTGAGCGCCATTCTGGCCTTTGGAATTCGCTCTTTTGTGGCGGAAGCACGCTACATTCCTTCGGGTTCAATGCTGCCTACACTACAAATCAATGACCGTCTGATTATAGACAAGGTTAGTTACAACTTCCGATCTCCGCAGCGGGGCGACATTGTGGTGTTTGCGCCGACCGAAGCGCTAGAAAAGCAAAACTTTCACGATGCTTTTATTAAGCGCGTGATTGGTTTACCTGGGGAAAAGATAGAGGTGAAAGGGGGACGGGTGTATGTCAACGGGAAACCCCTGTCAGAAAAATATATTGAAGAACAGCCACAGTATACCTATGGGCCGGTGACGGTGCCAGAAAACTCCTACCTGGTACTGGGTGATAATCGCAACAACAGTTACGACAGCCACTATTGGGGTTTTGTCCCCCGCGAAAAAATCATTGGTCGTGCTGTGGTGCGCTTTTGGCCCCTCCAACGTGCCGGAGAAGTGGATAGCGCTCCAGCTTATACCAAGGAATAGTAGGGAGATAGGAGCGAGTTTCACCAAGATATTTGTGCGTCGCTAACTCCCTCGCTCAACCCGCCCCTACAGTTAGATATTTCTTCGGTTTGACTGACTAATTACCCATTACCCAAGTTTGTAAAACCCGACCCGTCAGCAATCGCCCTAGCCAAGGGGTATTCTCTGAGCGGGATTTCAGGGTTTGTCTGTCTGCTGTCCAGCTTAACTGGGGATCAAATAAGACCAGTTCAGCCGGTTGACCGGGCGCGATCGCTGGCGGTTTTTGCTGCAAACACTCCGCCGGATGGGTACTTAAAACCCGCCACAGTTCTAAAGCTGACCAGTCGCCAGTCGCAACAAAGGTGTGCCACAGAAGCGATAAAGCCAACTCTAGACCAATTGCGCCTGCGGGTGCTTCGGAAAAGGCAACCGTTTTCTCCTCGTAGGTGTAGGGAGTATGGTCAATCGCGATCGCGTCTAACACCCCACTCTGTATCCCCTGAATCAGCGCCGCTTGGTCTGAAGAATTGCCGAGAGGGGGTTCTAGTCGCAAGTTTGAGTCGTAACTGCCTACCGCCTCCGTATTGTGCAATAAATGCATCCAGGTAGTACTGGCGGCGATTGGTAAATTCCGCGCCTTGGCATTTGCAATTAGCTCAACGCTGCGAGCAGTGGAAACGCGCATGATATGGACAGGGGTGCGAGTAGCTTCCACCACTTCCAGCAAAGCAGCCAGCGCCGATGTTTCTGCGATCGCTGGGTTTCCTGGCAACCCAAAGCGAATCGACGCCGAGCCTTCTCTCATCACCCCATTGCCGCTCAAAGCGCGATCGCAAGGCCACAACGCCACAGGTTTTCCTAACGGCTGGAGGTATTCCAACAGGCGTCGCAGCAGCGCCAGATTTTGCACAGGCTGACCATCTGCAAAGCCTACCACCCCAGCCGCCGCCATTTCAGCCAGGGATGTCATCTGCTGCCCTTGGATACCAACAGTCAGCGCCCCCCAAAATTCAATTTTGGATTTTGGATGTTGGATTTTGGCTTGTTGAAGGTAGGCTAAACCCCCTAAATTGTCGAGAACGGGTAGAGTATCGGGCAAGATTGCCAGCCGAGTAAAGCCCCCGGCTGCTGCCGCATCAACGAGCGAAGCTAAGGTTTCCCGCTCTTCAAAACCAGGCTCACCAGAGTGGCTGTATAAATCTACTAACCCTGGCCCTACGACGAATCCACGACAATCTCGGACAGTCGTGTCAGCGGACAAGTCAGAAATTTCAGTTTCGACTGCTTGGATATAACCGTCAGCAATCAGAATATCGGCAATCTGGTCGGTTCCAGAAACTGGGTCGATGACCCGTACTTGTTGGAGCAGTTCATTCATAATCGTTTCGAGTTTTGAGTTTTGAGTTTTGAGATCAAAAGTTTCTTCATTCAAAACTCAAAATTCATAACTCATCACTCTACAATGCACCGGCAGCCGTTTGATCGAGAACGCCCCCACCTAAGTGAGTTGTGACATTCATCGCTTGCAGCACCGGCGTACTTTCTGGCCCTTGAAGATAGTCGATAACCGTCACTGCCCCGTTCCCCTGCTTAATGCTCCAGAAATTTTCTGGATTTAAACCCAAAAGGTAGCAGAGTAAGACTTTGTTCGTGGCGTCGTGAGCGACCACCAAACCTGTTTTCGGTCGATCTCCAGAATAAGACGCGACCATGTCTTGCCAAGCTGCGATCGCTCTATCCCAAACTTGTTGCAAGTTTTCTCCTTCTGGCATCTGCACCGTCTCCGGAAACTCTCGCCACTGTTGCAGCATCCCCGGATACGACAGCTCGATTTCTTCTTCAAATTTCCCTTCCCACAGCCCGTGACCAATTTCTGCCAAAGGTGCCTGTAGTTCAATCTGGACGTTGGGGTGATATTTCAGAATAATCTCGGCTGTTTCCTTGGGACGCAGCATTGGGCTAGTCACAGCAAAGTCAATCGGTACATCTTTGAGAAATTCTGCTGCCTTCCGGGCTTGTTCTCGACCGTTATCGTTGAGGGGCACATCAATTTGCCCTTGAAAGCGTTTCTGGCGATTCCAGTCGGTTTCCCCGTGGCGTACCAGCAGCAAACGGAGTCCGCGATGACCCGGACGCGGCTTTGGCAGCACTTCTCCCACATGGGCAGTGAGATTCATCGACTCTAATTGCGCCGGTTTGCCCCAACCAGCGGCAAAATTTAGCACGCTGATGCCGCAATTCGACTGTTGAATCGAATGGTAGCGCTGTGGCGATATTCCAATTGCCGTGCTGAGCAAAGCCCGGTTGATGCCGTTATGCCCGACGATTAAAATCGTGTCTCCTGCATGGCGGGATAAAGTTTCCTGCCAGAATTGCCGCGCTTGCTCGTAGATGGCTAAGACTGGGAAGTGTTCTTTTAATCCCTCTGGCGTCGGGACGCTCATCCGAAATTCCTGGGGACGCTCATGCCAACATTGGTAATCTTCAGGAAATTTCTCCTGCACTTCCACGGAAAGCATTTTCTGCCAAAGGGGTAAATCAATTTCCATCAAGTTATCGGACGCTGTTAAGGGGGCAGGCGTCGCCAAACTGGATTGAACGATCTCTGCGGTTGCTTTCGCCCGTTGCAGGGGGCTACTGTAAATCGCATCAATTTTCAAGTTACTCAGAGTAGCGCCAAGTTGACGGGCAGTCGCGCGACCTTTTTCCGTCAAAATTGATTCATCACAGCGGCCCTGAATTCTACGCTCACTGTTATAGCTGCTCTGACCATGACGCACGAGAATGACTCGAGTATTCAGGGTGATATCCTCCGTGGAAACTAGCACTGCAAAGACAGCAGCCTACATATTCTTATTCGCTGGCTCAGCTAGAGAAGAATTAGGTCGGCTCTGCCTCAGTTTGGTAAGGTAAAGTTCCCCTAATGCTCTAGGCGGGAAATCTACGCCCATCATCAAGAGCAAAAAGGTTCAGGAGAATTTTAACCTGTCCCGGACACGCATCTAAGATATTCCTCATAGGTGCCGTGACACTAAGAGCCTACAGGAGTTTTCATGACAATTAAGCGGTTGCTTTTGGGATTGCTGACAATTTTGGCTTTGTTTCTGATTACCCACTCATTACTGGATAGCTGGAATCAGCCTCAGATTCAAGGTCGCCTGGAACTGTACCAAACGAATTTGTTACTCCAAGCGAGTGAGTGGCAGGGCGACAAAGCTGGTGATGCCAATTT